>JBJTYK010000023.1:0-3982 GCA_046082745.1 Actinomycetota bacterium
GACGAGGGCCTCCGCGAGCGAGCGGAGGCGGTCGCGAGCGGAAGATGCCTCCTCGAAGCGCTCCGCGGCGGCGAGCGACCGCAGCCGTTCCTAAAGGAACGAGAGGAGCCCGCTCGGGGCCGCGATCGCGGCGCGGAGCGCGCCGACGAGGTCGGCGTAGCCGTCGGGGTCGATGCGGCCGTCGCACGGCGCCGGGCACCGCCCGATGCCCGCGAGCGCGCACGGCGCGAACCGGGTCGAGGCCCCCATCGCCCGCGTGCACCGGCGGACGGGGAAGGCCTCCTCGAGGGCCTCCTTCGCGAGGTGCGCGCGCGAGGCCGAGGTGAAGGGGCCGAGGAACTCGCCCTCGCCGCGGACCTCCCGCACGACCTTCAGCCGCGGGAACGCCTCGGCGAGGTCGAGCTTCAGGTACGTGTAGCGGCGCCAGCCCTTGCCGACGCGGTTGTACGGCGGCTCGTGCTCCCGGATGAGCCGCGCCTCGAGGAGGAGCGCTTCGAGCTCGGAGCCGCAGGGGCGGCCCTCGACGGCGACGGTCTGCTCGAGGAGCCGCCCGATCTTCTTCCGGGAGTCGCCGTAGAAGTAGCTGCGCACCCGCGTGCGGAGGTCCTTCGACTTGCCGACGTAGAGCACCGCGCCGTCGCGACCGGTGAAGAGGTAGACGCCCGCGGCGCGCGGCAGGTCGTCGGCGAGGCGGATCTTCCCGTAGTTCGGACGGCCGCGCGCCCGCACCGCCTGCTCGAGATCGCCGAGCGTCGTGATGCCGAGCCGACCGCCGAGCTCGAGGAGCCCGTGGAGGACCTCGGCGGTCGCCTGCGCGTCGGCGAACGCGCGGTGCGACGGCTGCGTCGGCGTGCGGAAGTAGCCCGCGAGCGTCGCGAGGCGCACGTTCGGGACGTCGGGCCACACGACGCGCCGCGCGAGCTTCGCGGTGCAGACGACCGGACCGGCGAGCGGCTCGAGGTCGGCGCGGTCGAGGGCGGCCGACAGGAACCCGACGTCGAAGCTCGCGTTGTGGGCGACGATGACCGCGCCCCGCGCGAACTCGAGGAACGAGGGGAGCACCGCGCCGATCGACGGCGCGTCGGCGACCATCCGGTCGTCGATCCCGGTGAGGTGCGCGACGAAGCGGGGGATCGGCTGCCCGGGATGGATGAGGGTCTCGAACGTGCCGAGGCGTTCGCCGCCGCGGTACGTGACGGCCCCGATCTCGGTGATCGCGGCGTCGATCGGCGAGCCGCCGGTCGTCTCGAGGTCGACGACGCAGAACGTCACGTCGGACAGGGGGATCCCCTGCTCGAGCGTCGCCTGGAGCGCCTCGATCGCCACGCCGCCTCCTGCTCCCGCCGCGGGGCGGGAGCAGGAGGCTAGCCGAACAGGTGTTCGGTGGCAAGGTTCCCGGCGCGGGGCCGGGAACCTAGGCCACGTAGCGGGCGATCCGGCGGCGCTGCTGCTCGGTGAGGCCGCCCCACACGCCGTAGCGCTCGCCGTTCCTGAGCGCCCAGGCGAGGCAGACCTCCCGGCTCGGGCAGCCGGTGCAGTAGGCGAGAGCGGGCCCGGCCTCCTCCTCGGAGGTCGGGAAGAAGGTGTCTGGCTCGACACCGTGGCACGCCGCGCTGTCCTGCCATGCGTCCGGGGGAAGGGGGTTCTGGGGAAGGGACCGAAGGTCGATGCCGGCGATCCGTTCTCTGTACACGTTCCCTCCTGCGCCCCGCGCCCCCCGTCGACCCCTCCCTCAGGGACCGACGCGCGGGGAAGGAGAGGGTGCCCCATCCCGGCCCCGGTGGGAAGTCTTGATTTTCCGGCCCGCCGGGAGTAGGTGCCCGCCGGGCGGTGCGGGGCAGGCGGGCCGGGCGGTCGGCCCCCCGCGGGTACGGCGCGGCTCTGGGAGCATGGACGGGTGGACGTGCCACGGACCCTGCTCGTCACGAACGGCTTCCCGCCCACCGTCGGCGGCATCCAGCGGACCCTCCGCTCCCTCGCCCGGGAACTGCCGGCCGACCGGGTCTCGGTCCTCGCGCCGACGTCGGACGGCGCGGCGGCATTCGACGCGGGCGAGCCGTACCGGGTGCTCCGCGCGCCGGAGGCGTTCCTCTGGCCGACGCGCGCGACGCGGCGACGGCTGTTCGACGCGCTCGAGCGGACCGGCGCGGAGGTCGTGGTCTTCGGCGATTCGTTCCCGCTCGCGCACCTCGCCCCGGAACTCGCGCGCCACGGCGTGCCGTCGGTGCTCCTCGCGCACGGGTTCGACTACTGGCTCTCGATCGTCCCCGGCGCGCACGCGTGGCTCCGCCGCGCGACCGAGGCGGTGTCGCGGGTCGCCGTGTGCAGCGAGGCGATCGCGCGCGTCGTCCGCACGACCGTGCCGCCGCACGTGCCCGTCTCGGTGCTCTACCCGGGCGCCGACCCGGACGTGTTCCGCCCGGATCTGCCGACCGACGACATCCGGGCGCGGTTCGGGATCGGGGACCGACCGCTCATCGTCTGCGTGAGCCGGCTCGTCCCGCGCAAGGGCCAGGACGTCCTCATCCGCGCGATGCCGCGCATCCAGCGCCAGGTGCCCGACGCGCGCCTGCTCATCGTCGGCGACGGCCCGTACCGCGAGCGGCTCGAGGACCTCGCGTCCCGGGCGCCGGTGGGCTCGGTGCGCTTCGCCGGCGCGGTGCCCGAGGAGGACCTCGCGCGCCACTACGCGGCCGCCGACGTGTTCGCGATGCCGTGCCGCAGCCGCCTCGCCGGCCTCGAGATCGAGGGGTGGGGCAGCGTATTCATCGAGGCCGCCGCCTGCGCGCGGCCGGTGGTCGTCGGCGACTCCGGCGGCAGCCGCGAGGCGGTCGTCGACGGCGAGACCGGGACGCTCGTGCCGGGCGCCGACGTCGCGGCCGTCGCGGACGCGACGGCCGCGTTCCTCGCCGACCCCGAGCGGGCCGAGTCGTTCGGCAAGCAGGGCCGCGCTCGCGTCGAGTCGTACTTCACCTGGGGCCGCGTCGCGAACCAGCTCGCGGGGTGGCTCCGGGAGGCCGTCGCCTGAGGGTCTCGGGGATGCCCCCGGCTAGGATGGGCGCCCGATGACCGAACGCGCGGAGGGAACGATCGTCGTCGCCGCGCCGCCCGCGCGGGTCATGGACGTGCTCGAGGACTTCGAGTCCTACCCGGTGTGGGCCCAGGTGCGGGACGCGCGCGTGCTCGAGCGCGGCGAGGGCGGTCGCGCGACGCGGGTGCGCTTCGAGCTCGACGTCCCCGGTCTCGGTCACGCCGACTACGTGCTCGCGTACCGCTACGCGCCGGGCGACGCCGGGATGTCGTGGACCTCGGTGGAGGCGAACGGCGCGGTGAGCGGCGTGGCGGGGGAGTACCTGCTCGCCGAGACCGACGACGGCGCGACCTCGGTCACGTACCGCCTCGATGTCGAACTCGCCGTGCTCCTGCCGGGCGTCGTCCGGACGAAGGGCCAGGAGCTCCTCATCGCGAACGCGCTCGGCAACCTGAAGCGCCGGGTCGAGGGCCGGTAGCGGTCCCGTGGAGGCCGTCGGGATCGACGTCGGCGGCACGAAGATCGCCGCACTGCGCCTCCGAGCCGACGGCACGATCCTCGCGCGCGCGGAACGCCCGACGCCGGCCCGCGATCCGAGCGCGACCCTCGAGGCGATCGCCGCGACCGCGCTCGAACTGCGCACCGACGGGGTCGTCGGCATCGGCATCGGCATCTGCGGACTCGTCGCGAGCGAGCCCGGCGTCGTCCGGTTCTCCCCGAACGCGGCGTGGCGCGAGCTCGCGGTCGGGCCGTTCGTCGGCGAGCGCACCGGCCTCCCGTGGCGCGTCGACAACGACGCGACCGCGGCCGCGTACGGCGAGTACCGCTTCGGCGCGGGGCGCGGCGTGCGCCACCTCCTGCTCGTCACCGTCGGCACCGGGATCGGCGGCGGCATCGTCGCCGACGGCCAGGCCTTCCGCGGCGCGCACGGCTTCGCGGGCGAGATCGGCC
>JBJTYK010000024.1:0-4604 GCA_046082745.1 Actinomycetota bacterium
GATCCGCGAGCGTTCGCGGCCGGGGCGGCGCGCGTCGGCCTTCCCGGCGCTCGACGTCCCCCCGGCGACCCTTCCGGCCAACGCGCGCCGCGCGACGCCACCGGACCTGCCCGAGGTCTCCGAGCGCGACCTCGTCGCCCACTACGTCGGCCTCTCCCAGCGGACGTATTCCGTCGACACCGGGTTCTACCCGCTCGGCTCCTGCTCGATGAAGTACAACCCGAAGGTCGCCGACACCGCCGTCGCGAAGCCCGGCTTCGCGCGCCTGCACCCGCACCAGCCCGACGAGACGATCCAGGGGGCCCTCGAGCTGCTCTGGCGGCTCGAACGGGCGCTGTGCGAGATCACCGGCATGGCTCGCGCGACCCTGCAGCCGCCCGCTGGGGCGTGCGGGGAACTCACCGGCTTCCTCGTCATGCGCGCGTTCCACGAGCACAACGGCGACGCGCGGCGCCGCGTCATCATCCCGGACGCCGCCCACGGGACGAACCCCGCGAGCGCGCGCCTCGCCGGCTACGACGCCGTCCCGGTGCCCGCCGACGCCCGTGGGCTCGTCGACGTCTCGGCCCTCGCGAAGCTCGTCGACGACGACGTCGCCGCGCTCATGCTCACGAACCCGAACACCCTCGGGCTCTTCGAGGAGGAGATCGGCGAGATCACGCGCACGGTCCACGAGGTCGGCGGGCTCGTCTACTACGACGGCGCGAACCTGAACGCGATCCTCGGCCAGGCGCGACCGGGCGACATGGGCTTCGACGTCGTCCACATCAACACCCACAAGACCTTCGCGACGCCGCACGGCGGGGGAGGACCGGGCGCGGGTCCCGTCGGGGTCACGGCGGCGCTCGCGCCGTTCCTCCCGAGTCCCACGGTCGAGCGCGACGAGGCCGCGGGTACGTACCGCCTCGACGCCGAGCGGCCGCTCTCGATCGGGCGCATGCACGGCTTCCACGGGAACTTCGGCATCCTCGTCCGCGCCTACGCCTACGTGTTCCTCCACGGCTCGGACGGCCTGAAGCGGGTGAGCGAGCGGGCGGTCCTGAACGCGAACTACCTCGCGAGCCGGGTCCGTGAGGCCTTCCCGCTCGCGTACCCGGAGGGTCGGCCGATGCACGAGTTCGTCTCGACGGCGAAGGCCCTGAAGGATCGGACGGGCCTGCGGGCCATGGACGTCGCGAAGCGCATCATCGACCTCGGCTACCACCCCTCGACGGTGTACTTCCCGCTCGTCGTCGAGGAGGCGATGATGGTCGAGCCCACGGAGACCGAGTCGAAGGAGACCCTGGACGCCTTCGCGGAGGCCCTCATCCGGGTCGCCGGCGAGGCCGAGACGGATCCGGAGCTCCTGCGCGAGGCCCCGGTCACGACCCCCGTGCGTCGCCTCGACGAGGCCCGCGCGGCGCGCCAGCTGAAGCTCCGCTGGTAGCGGCACCCCCTGGGACGACCCCGCGGGGGATGCTCCGTCTCCCGGTCAACTTGTCATAACATCCGTTATGGGCGTTGTGCCCGGGAAGCGGGCACCCACGGACGCAGGCGCTCCCGCAGTCCCCATGCGGTCACGAGCACGAGGGCCTCGACGACGATGCGGCGCGACATCTTCGACGCGCCGGCGGCCCGCTCCGCGAACGTGATCGGCACCTCGCCGATCTCGCCGCCCTCCGCCGCGACGCGCCGCGCGAGTTCCACCTGGAAGGCGTAGCCATCCGAGCGGACCGGACGGGCGAGAATCGCCTCGAGCGCCCCCCGCCGGTAGGCCCGGAACCCGCTCGTCGCGTCCCGCACCGCCATCCCGAGGCAGGCCCGGGCGTAGGTGTTCCCCGCCCTCGACAGGGCGAGCCGGCCGCGGCTCCAGTCGGTGACGCCGCCGCCCGGGACGTAGCGACTGCCGATCGCGAGGTCGAGCCCGTCCCGGGCGGCGGCGAGGATCCCCGGGAGGTCCTCCGGCCGGTGCGAGAGGTCGGAGTCCATCTCCACGACGAGGTCGTAGCCACCGTCGAGTGCCTCGCGGAAGCCGAGGAGGTAGGCGGTGGCGAGGCCGAGCTTCCCCTCCCGCTCCCGCAGCCGCACCCGTGGGTCGCGCGCTGCCCGCTCGGCGACGATGGCGCCGGTCCCGTCGGGCGAGGCGTCGTCGACGACGAGGACCTCGACGCGGTCCGGGAGGGCGAGGAGCCGGTCGAGCACCTCCCCGATCGTCGCGGCCTCGTCGTAGGTGGGGAGGATCACGAGCGTCCTCGCCGTGGCGGGCAGCGGCTCCGGTGCACCGCGCCGGCGACGTCGCGACGGCGGCGCGAGGACGCCGAGCGCCGCGATGACGACGCATGCCCACGCGGTGGCGTCGTCGAGCCGCACCGCGGGCGTGCGGCCGGTCGACGTCGCGATGGTGGCGCGCGTGATGCCGGGGACGAAGAGCCCCCTGCTCGCGACGACACGCCCCGTCGGCTCGATGAAGGCCGTGATGCCGGAGATGGCGGCGTGGACCACCCAGCGCCCCGTCTCCATCGCGAGGAGGCGGCTCATGATGAGGTGCTGCTCCGACGCCGACGAGAGACCGTACGAGGCGTTGTTGATCGTGAGGACGAAGAACCTCGCTCCGCGATCGACCATCGCGCGACCGATGGCCGGGAACGCGTTCTCGAAGCAGATCGGCGCGCCGAACGGCGGCACGCCGTCGACCGCGAGCGTCCGGGGTCCCCGACCCGGGACGCGATCGACGGGGATCTGCTCGAGTTCCTCTATGAAGCCGAGCCGCGAGCGCCACGGGACGTACTCGCCGAACGGCACGAGGTGGACCTTCGCGTAGCGCCCGACGCGCTGTCCCGTTCCGTCGTACAGCAGCACGGACGTCTGTTCCTCGTCGGCGGCGTTGCGGTCGACCGCGCCGACGAGCGTCGGCGTCCCGACGGACCGCACCGCGTCCGCGACGAGCGCCATCGTCGAGGGGTCGCGTGCCGCCGCGGGGTCGAGGGAGCCCTCCCCCCAGACGATGAGGTCCACCCGGTCGCCCGCGAGCGTGCGGTGGAGCTGCGCGTGTGCGGCGGCGACGGCGAGATCCTCGCCGGCGCCGCCGAGCGGTCGCGCGGACCGGACGTCGACCTGGAGGGTCGCGACGTCGAGCGACGGGCCGGTGGCGGACGCGAACGGCAGGACGATCGGACCCACGGCGACGAGGACGGCGAGGGCGAGCGGCGTCCTCGCCCCTGCCCTCCCCCGTTCCCACGCGTCCGCGAGGAGCGCGGCGGCGAGCGCGACGGCGAAGGTCGCCCCCCAGGTGCCGACGTAGGGCAGGAGCCGCGCGAGCGGCAGGTCGACCTGCGTGGACGCGAGCGATCCCCAGGTGAGCCCCCCGAGGGGCCACGAGCCGCGGAGGAAGTCGACGGCGGTCCACGCACCCGCGGTTGCGATCGCCGAGCGCAGCGGGTGCTCGGCCCGCCAGACCGACGCGACCGACGCGGCCCCGAGGGCGGTGAACACCGCCGAGAGCAGGACGAGCGGCACCCACGCGAGCCAGCCGAACGCCGAGACCCAGGCGAGTTCGAGTCCGAACGCGGCGACCCCGAACCAGGCGCCGATCCCGAGCGCGCCGCGCGCGCCCGCGCGACGGGCGAGGACGACGAGCGTCGCGGTGGCGGGGATCGCCGCCCAACCGAACGCGAACGGCGGGAGGGCGAGTGAGGCGACGGCGCCCGCCACGAGCGCGAGGACGGCGGGACGAGCGAACCGCTTCAGGCGCAGTCCCGGCAGAGGCCCTTGGCCCGGTCCTTCAGCTGGCTCCGGTGCTTCACGAGGAAGCAGCGCTTGCAGATGAACTCGGTCGGCTGCGGCGGGACGACCTTGACGGCGAGCGGTTCCGCCCGGTCGCTCTCCTCCCGGACGATCGTGATGCCCGGCTCCTCGTCGTCGTCGGCCTCCTCGGCCGCCTCCTCCTTCTTCGCCAGGGCGTCCTCGATCGACTCGACGTCGACCTCCTCGGTCGCGACGGGCTCGGGGAGGGCGTCGTCGTCGAGGACCTCCTCCTCGTCGTCGGGTTCGACCTCGTCGAGCTGCTCGTCCTCGGGGTCTTTGCGGGGCATCCGGGCCTCCTCGGCGCGGGATTGTAGCGCCGGTCCGGCGAACCTCGGGGCGGTGGCCGCCGCACGCACGGATCGGGCCTCGGACCCCTCACCCGGCCCCCTCCCCCACGCCCAGGGACGCCCGGGCGAGCGCGAGCCGCAGGGCCGCCTCGGAGCCGATGGCCAGGCGGCGTTTCCCCGGGTGCGGGGCCAACCCGATGCGGCCGAGCGCGCGGATGACGTCCGCCTCGGACCCGGCGAGCGAGGCCGGGTCCGAGGCGAACAGGACCACGTCGTCGACCCAGCGCAGCCACCGCGCGCCGGCGAGCGCCCGGTCCACGCCGGCGAGCACCGCGTTCGCGAGCACCGCGGACGGCAGCGGGCCGACGGGGAGCCCCGGGATGCCGATCGACGCGAACCCCTCCAGCGCGCGCAGCACGGGGTGACGCGCGCCGATCGGGACGTCGAGGTCGAGGAGGGCCCGCTCGACGAGCCGGGGGCAGATCGAACGGAAGCAGTCGGCGACGTCGAGGCGGAGCGGGGCCGGAGGGGGGG
>JBJTYK010000025.1:0-2751 GCA_046082745.1 Actinomycetota bacterium
CGACCGCCACCACCTCTGACCTTGTTTGGCCGACATCTGCCGCATGGACGGGCTGCACCCCGACGGGGAGGATGTGTGCGCTGTGGTCGCCGCGGCGCGCGCGTTCTCCGACTACCTGCGCGCGCTGGCACGGGAGCGCCAGCGCGCGCCCCGCGAGGACCTCATCACGGCCCTCGCCCGCGTCGCGGTCGAGGGGGAACGGCTCACGGAGGACGAACTCATCGGCACCTGCGTGCTCCTGCTGAACGCCGGACACGAGGCGACCGTGAACACGACCGGCAACGGTTGGTGGGCGCTGTTCCGCAATTCCGGCCAGCTGGCGCGACTGCGCGCCGACCCCTCGCTCGTCCCGACGGCGGTCGAGGAGATCCTGCGCTACGAGCCGTCGTCACCGATGTTCGAGCGCTGGGTCCTCGAGGACACCGAGATCGGCGGCGTGCCGGTCCCGCGCGGGGCCGAGCTCGGGCTCCTGTTCATCTCCGCGAACCGCGACGCTGCCGTCTTCGAGGATCCCGACCGGATGGACGTCGGGCGGGTGGAGAACCCGCACCTGTCGTTCGGCGCCGGCGTGCACTTCTGCCTCGGCGCGCCGCTCGCGCGGATCGAGCTGCAGACCTCGTTCGCCACGATGCTCGAGCGGTTCCCGCGGATGGAGCTCGTGGAGGAACCGCGCTGGAAGCCGAACTTCGTGCTGCGCGGTCTCGAGGGACTGCGGGTCCGCGTCTAGGGAGCCGGCGGTCGGAGTCGAACCGACGACCCCCCGCTTACAAGGCGGGCGCTCTGGCCGCTGAGCTACGCCGGCGCGCGCCGAGCCTACCGCGCGGGGACGGGCTCGGCGGTTCCGGCGCCGAAGCGGTTCGGACCCGCCGTGCCGACCGTCGTGAGCCAGACGAGGAGCACGACCCAGCCGATCACCGGGATGAGGCCGACGAGGAGCGCCCACGCGGAGTGATCCGCATCGTGGAGCCGCCGCACCGCGGCCGCGAGACCGGGGAGGAACAGCAGGATGCCGACGAGGTCGCCGAGCCCCTCCGAGATCGTGTAGCCGGCCGAGGACGCGAGGAAGGTGAACAGGACGAACCACCAGTACTCGGGTCGGCCGGCCCTCCCGCCGAAGTCGGCGAACCGCCGAAGGCAGCTCCGGATCGACTCCTGGAACGTCACGAGGTCCTCCCGATCGGGGTCCGGTCGAGCACGGGGATCGGCGCCTCCCGTGCTCGGCGCGAGCCTAGCAGGGGTGCCGGACTGCCCCGAGCGGGCGCACCGAGCAGTTCCCGGATGCGCTTGCAGGCCACCTCCGGCGGGCGCATCCTCGTCCGGCCGGTGCTTCCCCACCGGCAGAAGGAGGAAGGCATGAGCGGTTTCGGTGGATCCGGGCAGACGGCCGTCGCACGGCCGCAGATGGTGACGATCGCCGGCTGGCTCTTCGTCGTCGGCGGCGTCCTCGGTGCCCTCGGCTCCCTGTCGCTCCTCGGCATCGGCGCGATGGTCGCCGCGGTCGGTGGCGCGTATCCGTTCCTGTTCGGACTCGTACTGCTCGCGCTGAGCGTCGCGGAGGCCTGGGTCGGGCTCCAGATCCTGAAGCTCACGGCCAACGGCCTCAAGTACGGCACGATGGTGTCGTACGCGAGCATCGCGATGTCGGTGCTCATGGCGTTCGCATTCGGCTACGGCTGGGGGTCGAGCTCCCTCATCGGACTCCTGATCCCCGCGTTCGTGGTCTGGACGCTGAACCAGAACAAGTCGCTGTTCACGAACTGATCGACGGACCCGGTCGGCCCACGGGTGCCCCGGCGGCGCCCGCAGGCCGCGCCATCTCCGCACCCGGGACCGGCCGCAGCGCGAACGCGTAGAGCACCGCCGCGAGCGCGGCCGAGGCGTTGAGCGACCCCACCTTCCCGCGGCGCGGGAGCGACACGAGCTCGTCGCAGCGCTCGCGGACGAGGCGCGACATCCCCTCCCCCTCCGCCCCGACGACGAGCGCGATCCTGCCCTCGGCACGGGCGTCGTAGACGGAGACGGGCGCGTCCTCGTCGAGGCCGATGATCGTGAAGCCCGCGTCGCGGAGCCGGTCGAGCGCCCGCGCGAGGTTCGGCACGCGCGCGTGCGGCAGGTGGAGGAGCGCCCCCGCGGACGCGCGGACCGCCGAGGCCGTGACGTCGGCCGATCGCGCGCGGCGCGTGACGAGGAGCGATGCCCCCGCGACCTCCGCGGTGCGCGCGGCGGCGCCGAGGTTCTGCGGGTCCTCGATCCCATCGAGGACGACGACGAGGGCGTCGTCCGCGAACGCGCGCCGCGAGAGCTCCTGCTCCCCGACCGGCGGCGGGATCCGCACGCGCGCGACGACGCCACGGTGGTCGGGAACGAGCGCATCGAGGCGCGCGCGGTCGACGGTCTCGACCGGGACGCCCGCGCGCCCGCAGGCGTCGAGGAGTTCGCGCAGGGATCCGCCGCGCGCGCCCTCCCCGAGGAACACGCGCGTCGCGGCGCCCGCGCGGACCGCCTCGAGCACGGCGCGGCGGCCGCCGATCGCGGCCGGCCCGGACGCGTCCGGTCGCCGCCGCCCCCCGCGACCGCGATCGGCGGCCGCCCGTCGGGGGCTCACGGGCGCGGCCCGAGGACGGCGAGCGCGATGCAGCCGACGCCGTCGCCGGACAGGCCGAGGCCCTCCGGGCGCGTCGCCTTCACCGACACCCGCCCGACGTCGATCCCGATCGCCGACGCGAGCGCGGCGCGCATCGCGTCGCGCAT
>JBJTYK010000026.1:0-9807 GCA_046082745.1 Actinomycetota bacterium
GGGGGGGGGGTTTGGAGTGGTGGGAAGGCGGATGGGGTGTTTGGGTCCTGCTTGGGGGGGGGGGCCTGCGAGCGCCTCCTCGACGCCGTCCCGGGCTGGCCCGGGGTCGTGGAGCGGCTGCTCTCGTGAGCTGGGTGCGACCCCCGCGGCCTCGCGGCGGTCCGGGCTCGGACCCGCGCGTCGCATGGCTCTCGCCGATGCCGCCGGAGCCGACCGGCATCGCGAGCTACTCGGCGGCGATCCTCCCCGGGCTCCGGGAGGCCCTCGATCGACCGGTGCGGGTCGTGTGGCCCGCCGGGCCGGTCCACGCCGGCGAGATCGCCGAGCACGTCCTCGCCGTCCACCACCTCGGCAACAACGTCGCGTTCCACCGCGACATCTACCGCCACGCGATGGCGACGCCGGGGCTCGTCGTCCTCCACGACCTCGCCCTCGACGACTTCGTCCGCGGCATGGTCGCCGAGGGCGACGCGCTCGGCTACCGCGCCGCGCGGGAGGCCGCGCGGCTCGCGCCGATGCTCCGGTCCGACGACCCGGCGATCGCCGACGGGCCGCTCGCGCTCCCGTGGGTCGCCGACGTCGCCCGCCGCGCGCGGGGCATCGTCGTCCACGCGCCGTTCGGGAAGCGCTACCTCGAGGCGTTCGGCTGTCGCACACCGACCTTCGTCGTGCCGCACCCGATCGTCGAGCGCGAGGAGGACCTCTCGCGCGCCCGTGCTCGCCGCGGCGAGCTCCGCGCGTCGGCCGAGACCGCCGGGATGCGGACGCTCGTCGGCGTGTTCGGCGACCTGAACGAGGCGAAGCTCGTCGACCGGGTCCTCGCCGCGGTCGCGTCGCTCGATCCGTCGTTCCACCTCGTCCTCGCGGGACGCCGGATACCGGCGTTCGACGTGGAGGCGCTCGTCGCGACGAGCGGTCTCGGCGACCGCGTGCGGCTGCTCCACGATCTGCCCGACGACGAGTTCCTCGCGTGGCTCTGCGCGGCCGACGTCGTCGTCGACCTGCGCTCCCCGCACCGCGGCGAGGTGAGCGGCACGCTCGCGCGCGCGATGCAGGCCGCGCGCCCGACGATCGTGAGCGGCACCGGCACGTACCTCGACGTCCCGGCGGACGAGGTCCTCCACGTGTCGCCCGGAGCGGTCGACCCCGCGGAACTCGCGACGGCGATCGCGCGGCTCGCGGACCCGTCGGTCGGCCCGGCGATGGGGGAGCGGGCGGCTCGGGCGGTCCGCGCCGATCCCGGTGCGACCGCCCGCGCCTACGCCGACGCGATCGCCGCGACCCTCGCGCTCGTCGCCGATCCCGCTCGCCGGGCGCTCGCCCGGTGGGCCCGCGCCCTCGCCGACCTCGGCGTCACCGAGGCGGATCTCCGCGAGGGCGCGGGCGCCGACTACGCGGCGGCCCTCGACGAGCTCGCGCGGTACCCGTCCGCGGGGATGCCGCCGCTACACTGACCCGCCAGATGGCCTTCCCCCGTCCCCCGCGAGGAGTCCGCCCGTGGCCGTGCTGACCGGGACCGTCGAGCGGACGTCCCAGCCGCCCCGCCTGCGCGCTGTCTCCCGCCTGCGGGAACTCGTCGCGCGCCGCGAGGTCCTCGGCAACCTCGTCCGCAAGGAACTGAAGGTGAAGTACACGGCCTCGGCGCTCGGCGCGGTGTGGTCGGTCCTGAACCCGATCGTGTTCCTCGCGGTGTTCTCGTTCGTCGTGCGCGTGACGAACAACGGCTTCCCGGGGTTCCCGATCTACCTCCTCGCCGGGCTCCTGCCCTGGAACCTCTTCTCCGCGGCGGTGAACAACGGCGCCCGCGCGGTCATCGACAACGCGAACCTCGTGAAGAAGGTCGCGTTCCCGCACGAGGTGCTGCCGCTGTCGGCGATCGGGGTCGCGTCGGTCGACTTCCTCCTCCAGAGCGCGGTGCTCCTCGCGTTCGTCGTCGTGTCCGGTCACGGACTCCGGTTCCCCGAGCTCGCCCTCTACCCGCTCGCGGTCGTCGCGCTCCTCGTGATCACGACGGCGACGGTCGTGTGGCTCTCGGCGCTGAACGTGCGCTACCGCGACGTCCAGCACCTCCTCGCGATCGGGCTCCTCGTCTGGTTCTGGCTCACCCCGATCGTCTACGCGGGCGCCCTCGTCTCGTCCGCGTTCGGCGACCGCACCGTCCTCGGCGTGCGGCTCTGGGACCTCTACCTCGTGAACCCGATGACGCCGATCGTGCTCGGCTTCCAGCGGGCGGTCTACGGCGTCGTGGCCCCCGCTGGCGCGGGGCCGGTCCTGCCGGACGTCTCGGTCGGATGGCTCGCGACCGTCCTCGTGGCGGAGATCGCGCTCGGCCTCGGGCTGCTCCGGCTCGCCTGGGGCGGGTTCTTCGACCGCTCCGGCGACTTCGCGGAGGATCTGTGAGCGCGCCGGCGATCGCGGTCCGCGACGTCTCGAAGGTCTTCCGCCTCTACCGGCGGCGCCCGTCGTCGCTCAAGGCGCGGCTGCTCGCCGGCCGCGCACACGCCGAGGACTTCTGGGCGCTCCGCGACGTCGCGATCGACGTCCCCGCGGGCGCGACGGTCGGCCTGATCGGCCACAACGGGTCGGGGAAGACGACGCTCCTCAAGGTCATCGCCGGGATCCTGCGGCCGACCTCGGGGTCGGTCGTCCAGCGCGGCCGGCTCGCCGCGCTCCTCGAGCTCGGC
Source organism: Actinomycetota bacterium (assembly GCA_046082745.1). Lineage (GTDB taxonomy): Bacteria > Actinomycetota > UBA4738 > UBA4738 > HRBIN12 > JBJTIF01. The sequence goes on from JBJTYK010000026.1 coordinate 2,685, forward strand.
GCCGGGTTCCACCCCGAGCTCACCGGCCGGGAGAACGTCTACCTGAACGCCGCGTTCCTCGGACTCTCGCGCGCGCAGGTCGATCAGGCGTACGACGCGATCGTCTGGTTCGCCGAGCTCGAGGACTTCATGGACAACCAGGTGAAGTTCTACTCCTCGGGGATGCTCGTGCGGCTCGGGTTCGCGGTCGCGGTCCACGTCGAGCCGGAGGTCCTCCTCATCGACGAGGTCCTCGCGGTCGGCGACGAGGCCTTCCAGGCGAAGTGCCTCGAACGCATCCGCGGCGTCCGCGAGGCCGGCGGGACGATCGTCCTCGTGTCGCACGCGCTCGACACCGTCGTCGCGATGTGCGACGAGGCGGTCATGCTCCACCGCGGACGGGTCCACGCGACCGGTCGACCGATCGAGGTCGTCCGCGAGATGCGTCACGCCCTCCTCGACCCCGACTACGTCGCCGAGGAGGGGACCCGGGAGGTCGAGATCGACGCCGTGGAGTTCCGCCACGAGGGCGCCGAGCGCGGAGCGCCGCTCCACCGCGGCGAGCCGTTCGCCGTCCAGGTCGACGTCGTCGCGCACCGCCCCGTCGACGACCTCGACGCGAACCTCGAGGTGATCGACGGCGTGACGAACCACCCGGTCCTGTCGGTCTCCACCGCTGGGACCGGCGTCGATCTCGGCCGCGTCGACGGGAAGCGCCGCATCACGTTCCGTGCGCCGACGTTCCCGTACCGCACCGGCACCTACTGGGTCACCGTCGGGCTCCGCGGTCGCGCGACCCGCGACGCGTACCACGTGCAGACGCAGCGCTACCGCCTCGAGGTGGCCGACCCTCCGGCCGTGCAGACCCGCCGCGACCTCCCGGTCGCGATCGACGTGGAGGTCCGGTGACCCCGGAGTCCCCGATCCCGAAAGGACGCCCGATGCCGATCGCCCTCATCCTCGCCTCCGTCCTCCTCGCCGCCGTCGCGCAGGTGACCCTGAAGGCGGGGATGAACCAGGTGCGCGACGGCCACGGGGTCGTCGGCGCGGACGTCGCGTCGATCCGCGCGGTCGCGGGGACCCCGCTCGTCTGGCTCGGCCTGTTCCTCTTCGGGATCTCCGCGCTCGTGTGGCTCGGGGTCCTCTCGCGCACGAGCCTGTCGTTCGCCTATCCGTTCGCCTCGCTCACCTACGTCGTCATCGTGCTCGTCGACGCGTTCGTCCTCGACGAGTCGGTGCCGGCGCTGCGGTGGGCCGGCGTGCTCCTCATCGTCGCGGGGATCGTCGCGGTCTCGCGCACCTCCGAGGGATGACCGGCGGGGGACCGGACCTCTCGGTCCTCGTCGTGAACTACCGGACCGGCGAGCACCTGCGCCGCTGTCTCGACTCGCTCGAGGCGCGCCGCGGCCCGATCGCGGTCGAGACGATCGTCGTCGACAACGACTCCGGCGACGGGAGCGAGGCCGCGGCGCGCGGCCGCACGGGCGTCACCCTCGTCGTGAACCCGCGCAACGTCCTGCTCTCCCCGGCGTGGAACCAGGCCGCGCGCCTCGCGCGGGCGCCGTGGCTGCTGTTCCTGAACCCCGACACCGAGATCGTCCGCGGGACCCTCGCCGACCTCGTCGCGCTCGGGCGCGCGGCGCCGCGCGCGGGGATCGTCGGGCCGATGCTCCGCAACGCCGACGGCACCGTCTACCCGAGCGGCCGCCCGTTCCCGCGGATCCGCGAGGCGGTCGGGCACGCCGTGCTCGGGAGCGTCCGACCGGGGAACCGCTTCACGCGCCGCTACCACCTCGCGGACTGGGACCGCACGACCCCGCGGGAGGTCGACTGGGTCTCCGGCGCGTGCATGCTCATGCCGCGCGCCGCCTACGACGCGGTCGGCGGGTTCGACGAGTCCTTCGCCCTCTACGCCGAGGAGCTCGACGTCGCGACGCGCCTGCGCGACGCGGGGTGGACGGTGCGGTTCGAGCCCTCCGTCGAGGTCCTCCACATCGGCGCGGTGTCGACGGGCCGCTCGCGGCGGACGCTGCGGATGCACTCCGCGAGCGTGTTCCGCTACTACCGCAAGCACCGCGCGCGGGGCTGGCGACGCCTCACGCTGCCGCTCGCCTGGGCGTTCCTCCGCCTGCGGGCGGAGGTGGAAGGATGGCGGACGTGAAGGCCGTCGTCCTCGTCGGGGGAGCGGGCACGCGGATGCGCCCGCTCACCGAGAAGATCCCGAAGCCGCTCGTTCCGCTCCTCGGACGGCCGGGGCTCGACCGCGTCCTCGACCACCTCGAGCGTCACGGGGTCGGCGAGGTGGTCCTCTCGTCGCCGTACCTCGAGGAGACGTTCCACGCGTTCCTCGAGGCACGTCACGGGCACCCGCGCATCACGTGGATCACCGAGCCGCGGCCGCTCGGCACCGGCGGCGCGATCGTCCACGCCGTCCCCGCGCTCGGGGGCTCCGAGCCGTTCCTCGCGCTGAACGGCGACATCCTCACCGACCTCGATCTCACCGCGATGCTCGCGTTCCACCGCGCCCGCGCCGCGGCGGTCACGATCGCGCTCACCCGCGTCGAGGATGCGCGGCCCTTCGGCCTCGTCCCGACCGAGGGCGACGGCCGGGTCCTCGAGTTCCGGGAGAAGCCCGCCGACCCGATCCCCGGCGACGTGAACGCCGGCACGTACGTGATCGATCCGGCCGCGCTCGACGCGTGGTCGTCGGGGGAGGTGCTCTCGATCGAGCGCGACGTCTTCCCCGACCTCATCCGGCGCGGGGTCCCGGTCTACGGCTATCGCTCCGACGCGTACTGGCTCGATCTCGGGACGCCCGCGCAGTACCTGCGCGCCCACTTCGACATCCTCGAGGGCCGCGTCTCGACGCTCGCGGCCCCGGGTGCTCCGGCCGTCGACGCGACCGCGGTCGTCGACCCGACCGCCCGGCTCGGCCGCCACGTCGTCGTCGGCGCGGGGGCGCGCATCGGTGCCGACGCCGCGCTCGAGCGCTCCGTCCTCCACGCGGGCGCCGAGGTCGGGCCCGGCGCGCGCGTCGTCGGCTCGATCCTCGGTCCGCGGTCCGCGGTCGGCGCGGGGGCGGTCGTCGAGGACGCCGTGCTCGCGGAGGGCGCGGCGGTCGCCCCCGTGGCGACCGTGCGCGGGGGGGGCGTCGGCCCGGGGGCGACCGCGGGCTGATCGCCTCCCACACCGGGCGCGGGGCCGGTGATAGCCTCACGGTCTTCCCGATGCGACGACGAATCCTTCCCCTCGTCCTCGCCGCGCTCGTCGCGGCCCTCCTGCCTGCCACCGGCGCTTCCGGCGAGACCTCGTTCTCCTTCTACGGCGCGGGCTACGGCCACGGCCTCGGCATGTCGCAGTGGGGCGCCTACGGCCTCGCGAAGGACGGCTGGACGGCCGATCGGATCCTCACGCACTTCTACACCGGCACCGAGATCGCGACGGCCCCGCTCGCGGAGCCGCTGCGGGTCGGGCTCGCGAACGGGAAGACCTCGCTGCGGCTGTCCGCCGTCGACGGCGATCTCCCCCTCGCCGTCGATGGCGCGACGGTCGCCACGGTGCCTGCCGGGCAGACCTGGACGGTCCTGCCCGCGGGCGCACTCGGCTTCGAGGTCCGCGATGCCGCGGGCGCGACCGTCGTCGGCCCCGTCGGCAGCACGACCTCCCCGCTCGTCGCGACGCCGGTCGCGCCCGCCCGCGTCCGCCTCCTCGAGACGAACCGCCAGTACGGCCGCGGTTCCCTCGAGATCGGGCTCCAGTGCGTCCGCTCGTGCACCGTGCGTGCGGTGCTCTCGATCGGCATCGAGGAGTACGTGTACGGCGTGGCGGAGGTCCCCGGGACCTGGCCGACGGAGGCCCTCGCCGCCCAGGCGATCGCGGCCCGCACCTACGTGACCTACAAGGCGCTCGTCTCGCAGCACCGGAGCGGCTGCGACTGCGCGGTCTACGCGACGACCGCCGACCTCGTGTACGCGGGCTACGACCGCGAGCTCGCCGTCGGCGCGTCGCGGTGGATGGCGGCGGTCGACGCGACCGCGGGCCAGGTCGTGACGTACGCCGGCGCACCGATCCAGGCGTTCTTCATGTCCTCGTCGGGCGGCTACACGGAGGACAACGAGGTCCTCTGGGGCGGTCAGGAGATCCCGTACCTGCGCGGCGTGTGCGATCCGGGGGACTACGTCCCGGAGAACCCCCACGCGTCGTGGACCGTCGTCCGGTCGGCGGAGGACGTCACCGCGAGGCTGAACCTGAACATCGGCACCGTGACCGGGTTCGAGGTCGTCTCCCGAGGCGTCTCGGGGCGGATCCTGTCCGTCACGGTGACCGGGGATGCCGGGAGCGCGACGATCGGCGGCGCGACGTTCCAGTCCCGCCTCGGATTGAAGGACGACCGCGTCTGGATCGGGAAGAACCTCCTCGTGACCGGCGACGTCCGGGCGAAGTACGACGCGCTGGAATGCGCGCCGGGCCAGGCGACGACCCCGCAGACGACCGTCGCGGGGGGCCTGCGCCAGAAGTTCGAGCGCGGAACGATCTTCCAGGGGCCCGGCCTCGGCGCGTTCGCGCTCTCGGGGCCGGTCCTCGACTTCTACCTCTCGAAGAAGGGACCCCGCGGCGAGCTCGGGTTCCCGACCTCGGACGTCCGGACCCTGTCGAACGGCGCCACGCGGGCGCGCTTCGAGGGTGGCGTCGTCACGTGCAAGCCCGCCGGCACCCCGTGCAGGATCGGGACCGGAACCGCGACCGCCTGACCTACATCTGCGCGCCGGGCTCCGGCGCGTCGCCGAGGTAGGTCTCCCCGGTGTAGGTCGGGAAGCTGTAGCGGGCCGTGAAGCCGAACGCCGCCGCCGGGTCCACGCTCGTGCAGGTCTGCAGGTGGTGCCAGGCGACGAGCGCCATCTGCGTCCCGGCGGGCAGGAGCCCGGCCGCCCCCTCGTCGGGGTAGTCGTACGGCGCGACGATCACGCGCTCGCCCGCCAGATCCTCGCGGATGTAGAGGTCGGTGAGGCTCCGGATCGCGCTCTCGGGCGCCTCCGGGTCGTAGAACACGATCGTCCCGCCGTGCTCGAGCGAGTGGAGCGCGGTCCCGAGGTCGGGCGCGCTGTCGTAGACGCCGGCCGCGAGGACGCTCGGGTCGTGGGGTCCGGAGGTCGGCGGGATCGACGGGTACGTCGCGAGGGCCGGCATCTCGGGCAGGTCCGCGCCGCCGACGTGACTGCGGTCGAGGGAGTCGGGCTGGTACGCACCGACGGTCTGCACCTCGCCGCAGCCGGCGGACGTGGCCGCCGCGGTCGCGGAGGCGAGGAGCGCGTCGAGGCCCTCGGGGGCGGGCGGCGGCGGGGTCGGGCGGGTCGCGACGTAGGCCACGACGGCCACGACGACCACGGCGGCGGTCCCGAGGGCGATCGTGCGGGTGCGCTTGCCCTGCTTCGCCTTCGCCTCGAGCGCGAGTCGCTCGCGACGCGCACGCTCCTTGCGCTCGGCCTTCGTCTCCCTGCCGTTCTGCGACACCGCGACCTCCTCGTCCGGACGCCGACAAGGATAGCGAGCCGGGAAACCGGCCGACCGTCGTTGAATCGGCCCCCATCCGTGCCTATGCTCGCGCCACTTCCCCCAAGCGAGGAGCCCGTCCGCCGGGGAGGGCCCCGGCCGGCGTGTTCCCTGAGAAGGAGGGTGCATGGCAGCCGTTGAAGCTCCCGGCTCGGGCATGCTCGAGCGGTACTTCAAGATCTCGTCCCGCGGCTCCACCGTTCGCACCGAGGTCATCGCCGGGATCACCACGTTCCTGACGATGGCCTACATCCTGTTCGTGAACCCCGCGACCCTCGGCAACGCCGGGCTCGGGTTCCCCCAGGTCCTCACGATGACCGCGCTCGCGGCCGGCGTGATGACGATCGCCATGGGGCTGTTCACGAACTACCCGTTCGCGATCGCGGCGGGGATGGGGTTGAACGCGTTCGTCACCTTCGCCCTGATCCTCGGCGCCGGACTCACCGCGCCGCAGGCGATGGGCGTCATCGTGGCGGAGGGCGCGATCATCACGGTCCTCGTCCTCACCGGCGTCCGTGAGGCGATCGTCGATGCGATCCCGATGGACCTGAAGCGGGCGATCGGCATCGGCATCGGTGCCTTCATCGCGCTCATCGGCCTCGTCGAGGCGGGGATCGTGTCGCCGGAGGGGGCGACGCCGCTCGCGCTCGGTCAGGGCCTCACGGAGGCACCGGTCGCGGTCTTCCTCGTCGGGTTCGTCATCACGGGCGTGCTCGTCGCACGGAAGGTGAAGGGCGCGCTCCTCATCGGCATCGTCGGTTCGACCGTCCTCGCGGTGATCCTCGGGGTGTCGAGCCTGCCCGACGGCATCGTCGCTGCCCCGGACTTCTCGCTGCTCGGGAAGTTCGACTTCGGGTTCATCGAGGTGCTGGGGCTCGGTGCCGCGCTCGCGGTCGTCGTGTCGGTCATGCTGTCGGACTTCTTCGACACGATGGGCACCGTGATCGGCATCGGCGGCGAGGCGAGGCTCCTCGACCGCGACGGGAAGCTCCCGGGCATGAACAAGGTCCTGCTCGTGGACTCCCTCGCGGCCGTCGTGGGCGGCCTCACGTCGTCGTCATCGAACACGACGTACATCGAGAGCGCGTCGGGCGTCGCCGAGGGTGGCCGCACGGGCCTCACGGCGGTCGTGACCGGGGTGCTGTTCCTGCTCGGGATGTTCATCTCGCCGATCGCGGGGATCGTCCCGCCGCAGGCGACCGCGCCGGCGCTCGTCGTCGTGGGCTACTTCATGATGACGCTCGTGAAGGACATCGACTGGTCGGACCCGGGTCTCGGGATCCCGGCGCTCCTCACGATCCTGCTCATGCCGTTCACGTACTCGATCACGAACGGCGTCGGGGCGGGCTTCCTCTCGTACGTGGTGATCGCCGCGCTCCGGGGCAAGGGGCGGGACATCCACCCGCTGCTCTACATCGTCGCCGCGATCTTCGCCTGGTACTTCATCCGCGGGGCGGTCTAGTCGGGGGAACGCAGGAAGGACTGCAGGTCCAGCGGGGGACACAGCAGAGCCACGGCCCCCCCCCGCGTCCCCCCCCCCCCAACCCCCCCAAACACGAAACCCCCCCCCTCCACCCCCCACACCCCACCCATC
>JBJTYK010000027.1:0-4260 GCA_046082745.1 Actinomycetota bacterium
CCCCTCCCTCCCCCCCCCCCCCCCCCCCCGACCGCCGAGCCTTCGCCGCTGCCGATCAACCGGGGGTTCCCCGGCATCACGACGTTCCGGGGGAACGCGTCGCGCTCGTACCTCGGCGAGGGACCGGTGCCGCGCGACCCCGAGATCATCTGGCGGTTCCCCGCGACCGGCGAGGCGATGTGCAGCGAGGAGTCGCCGCGCGCGGGGGAGCCCGAGCGCCTCTTCTGCGGCGTCGGGTGGACCGGTCAGGCGAACGTCGTCGCGGAGTCGGGCGGCTTCGAGGTCCGCTTCGGCGCGAACGACGGTGACGTCCACTTCCTCGACGGCCGCACCGGCCAGCCGGTGCGGCCGTCGGTCGAGACCGCCGGCCTCGCGAAGGGCTCGATGACGAGCGATCCCGACGGGTACCCGCTCGTCTACGTCGGTTCGACCGACGGGAAGCTCCGGATCTTCGCGATCGACCGCGACGTGCCCGAGGAACTCTGGTCGCTCGACGCGACGACGAGCGTCGACCGACCGCTGTGGAACGACGACTGGGACGGCTCCCCGCTCATCGTCCGCGACCACCTCATCGAGGGCGGCGAGAACTCGTGGTTCTACGTCGTGCGCCTCCACCGCGGCTACGACGACGCCGGGAAGGTCACCGTGGATCCGGAGATCGTCGTGCGCGAGCCGGGGTGGGACGACGAGCTCCTCGCGGCGCTCGGCGACGAGGAGGTCTCGATCGAGAACTCCGTCGCCTACCGCGACGGCATCGCCTACCTCGCGAACTCCGGCGGGCTCGTGCAGGGATGGGACATCTCCGACGTCCTCGACGGCGGCTCGCGCGCCGAGCGCGTGTTCCGGTTCTGGATGGGCGACGACGTCGACGCGACGATCGTGATCGACCCCGACGGGGCGCTCTACGTCGCGTCGCAGCTCCAGCGCCTCACCGCACGTTCGACGCAGATCGGCCAGCTCGTGAAGCTCGATCCGACGCGGACCGAGGACCCCGTCGTCTGGTCGCTGCGGCTCGACACGCCGGGCTTCGACGGCTCGGCGGGGGTGTGGGCCACGCCGGCGCTCTCGGACGGCATCCTCTACGTCGCGACCCACGCCGGGGAGCTCCTCGGCGTCGATGCCGCGACCGGGCGGGTCCTGTGGACGAAGCGGCTCGAGGGTCCGACCTGGGGCTCCCCGGTCGTCGTCGACGGGGTCCTGCTCGAGGCCGACTGCACGGGCCACCTGTTCGCCTTCGACGTCGCCCGGAGTCCCCGCAGCGAGCCCCCGCTCCTGTGGGATCTCGAGGTCGCGCCGGGGTGCGTGGAGGCGACACCCGTGGTCTGGCGGGGCTGGATCTTCCTCGGGGATCGCTCGGGAGGGTTCCTCGGCATCGCCGATCGGCGCTGACTCCGGCGTAGCATCCATGTGGCATGCAGCGCCCTCCCCGGCGATCCTTCGCCTCGCTGCTCGTCGGCGGCTCCCTAGCCGCCGTGGTGGCGCTCACCCTCGCCCTCGACGCGGGCGGCTACCTCCCGGGTCCCGCCTCGGCCGCCCGGGGGCCGAAGCCGAGCGCCATCGCGTCGCCGACCCCGGGTTCCTCGGTCACGTCCGCGTGGTCCTCGCCGAGCCCGACGGTCCCGACCCCGCCGCCGAGTCCGCTGCCGTCGGCGTCGCCCCTGCCGGTGAACGTCGAGGTCGAGGGAATCACGACGTTCCGCGGGAACTGGACGCGCTCCTGGTACGGGCGCGGTCCGATCCCGCGTCGCGAGCCCGAGGTGCTCTGGCGCTTCCCGCGAAGCGGGAGCCTCTGCATGACCTCGGGGACGGAGGACGAGCCCGACAAGGTGTGGTGCGGCACGGGGTGGACCGGCCAGCCGAACGTCATCGTCGGCCCGCGCGGCGGGATCGAGATCCGGATCGGCGCCTACGACGGCGCGTACCACTTCCTCGACGGCGCGACGGGTGAACCGACGCGCCCGGCGCTCCAGACGGGCGACCTCGCGAAGGGCTCCGCGACCTCCGATCCGGACGGCTACCCGCTCTACTACGCCGGCTCGCGCGACAACCTCCTGCGCGTGGTCGCGCTCGATCGCGACCGACCGACGGTGCTCTGGGAACTCGACTCGCGCACGAGCGTCCCGAACCCGGTGTGGAACACCGACTGGGACGGCGCGCCGCTCGTCGTCGGGGACCACCTCCTCGAGGGCGGTGAGAACTCGTGGTTCTACGTGATCCGCCTGCACCGCGGCTACGACGACCTCGGCCTCGTCTCCGTCGATCCCGAGGTGGTCCTCGCGGTGCCGGGCTTCGACGACGAGCTCCTCGCCGCACTCGGCGACCGCGAGGTCTCGATCGAGAACTCCGTCGCGTTCCACGACGGCGTCGCGTACTTCGCGAACTCCGGCGGCCTCGTCCAGGGTTGGGACCTCTCCGACGTCCTCGCGGGCGGGACCGAGGCGGAGCGCGTGTTCCGGTTCTGGACCGGTGACGACACCGACGCGTCGGTCGTCATCGACCAGCAGGGCTACCTCTACGTCGCGAGCGAGTTCCAGCGGTTCAACGCGCGCTCGGCGCAGGTCGGCCAGCTCATGAAGCTCGACCCGCGCTCGCCCGACGACCCGATCGTCTGGTCGAAGCGCCTCGACGAGATCGGCGACGGGGGCGTCGGCGGCATCTGGGCGACGCCGGCCCTGTGGCGCGGGCTCCTGTTCGTCGGGACGAACGCGGGGGACCTCCTCGCCGTCGACCGGGCGACCGGGAGGACGTTCTGGAAGATCCACCTCGGAGGCCCGGTCTGGTCCTCGCCGGTTCCGATCGGCGACGTCCTCCTCCAGGGCGACTGCCAGGGCTACCTGCACGCCTACGACCTCTCCGGAGACCTCCGGGAGCGCCCCGAGGAGCTCTGGCGGCTCCGCCTGCCCGGCTGCGTCGAGTCGACGCCCGCGGTGTGGGACGGCCGCATCTGGGTGGGCACCCGGGGCGGCGCGATCTTCGGCATCGGACGCTGAACCCCGCGGTAGGCTCCCGACCGTGATCGGGGTGGGGGAGGTCGCGCCGGAGGTCGACGGCGTCGCGTTCGGCGACGGGCCGGTCGCGCTCCTGTTCTACAAGGACACCTGCCCGGTCTGCCAGATGGCCGCGCCGACGACGGCGCGCTTCGAGGCGGCGTACCCCGGTCGCCTCGTCGGCATCGCGCAGGATCCGCCCGACCGCGTCGAACGCTTCGCCCGCGAGTACGGCTTCGCGGCGCGATCCGTCACGGACCCGCCCCCGTATCCGGCGTCGGACGCGTACGGCATCACGTCGGTGCCGACGCTCGTCCTCGTCGGACGCGACGGCCGGGTCGAGGACGTCTCCGGCGCGTGGGATCGTGCGGCGTGGAACCGGATCTCCGAGCGCATCGCGGCCGACCTCGGCGTCGCCGCGTCGGTGGTGTCGGAGGACGGCGACGGCCGTCCGCCGTTCAAGCCGGGCTGAGGGTCGCGGAACGCGGACTAGGGTCCTGGTCCCGACGCCTCAGGAGAAGAACCGCACCGCCTGGTCGAAGAGCGGCAGCGCGCGGAGCTGCTCCGTGCGCCACGCGAAGATCGCGATCCCGGCGACGACGAGGATGCCCATCCCGATCCACGGCTCGAGGCGTCGCGCCGCGCGCGGGCCGAACCCCTCGGCCGCGTAGCCCGCGAGGAGCCCGGCGACGAGGCCGCCGAGGTGCGCGCGCCAGTCGATCGAGCGGAAGCCGAGCGCGATGAGCGCGTTGAGCAGCAGGAGCGTCCCCGCCCACCGCAGCGCCGCCATCCCCTGGACGCTGTTGCGCCGCCGGAGGTTGTAGGCGATGAACGCGCCGAACAGGCCGAAGATCGCCCCCGACGCGCCGACGCCGACGGAGTTCGCCGGGCCGAACGCGTACGACGCGACGCCGGCGAGGAACCCGGTGACGAGGTAGAGCGCGAGGAACCGTCGCCAGCCGAACAACGACTCGACGGCGGTGCCGAAGAGCCAGAGCGCGTAGCCGTTGAACGCGATGTGGAGGAACCCGGCGTGGAGGAACATCGAGGAGAACAGCCGCCACCACTGCCCGTCGGCGATGAGGAACGGCTGGAGCGCACCGAGCTGGATGAGTGCGAAGCCGGTGGGGGAGCCGAGGGTGGAGCCGCCGCCCATGAGCGCCTCGAGGACGAACCCGGCGACGATCGCGCCGATCAGCACCTGCGTCGCGGTGAGGCCGGAGCGGGGGGAGGGGAAAAAAAAAGCACCCCCCCCCCCCCCAACCCCCCCCCC
>JBJTYK010000028.1:0-2349 GCA_046082745.1 Actinomycetota bacterium
CGCCGATCGGCGCGCCGACGAGCTCGTCCGCCGCACCACCCTCGTCGGTCCGCACCGCGACGACGTGACGCTCGCCGTGCGCGACCTCGGCGCGCGCGCGTTCGCCTCGCACGGCGAGGCCTGGGCCGCGGCGCTCTGCCTGCGCCTCGGGCTCGCGACCGCCGTTACCGACGAGGTCGGCGAGGCGCCGGTCCTCCTGCTCGACGACCCGTTCTCCGCGCTGGACCCCGCGCGCCAGCGCCGTATCTCCGAGCGCCTCGCCGGTCGCGGTCAGGTGTTCGTCTCGGTCGCCGACGACGCGCACGTCCCCGACGAGGCCGTCCTCGTGTGGCGCGTGCGCGCCGGCACGCTCGAGGCCGTGCGGGGGGCCGCCTGATGCCGCGCAGCAAGGGCTGGCGCGACCGCAAGGGCGACCGCACCGCGGAGGGCGCCGCGATCGGCGACATCGTCGCCGGGCTCCTGCGCCGTCCGGAGTTCGCGCGCGGCGTCCCGATCGGCACGCTCTCCGAGGCGTGGCCCGAGATCGTCGGCGCGCGGCTGGCCGCGGAGTCCGCGCCGCTCACCCTCGATGACGGCCTCCTCGTCGTCGCGGTGACGTCCGGACCGTGGGGCGCGCAGGCCCGGTTCCTCGTCGACGGCATCCGCGACAAGGCGAACGAACGCCTCGGCGCGGGGTCGGTGACGCGGGTCCAGGTCGTGGTCCGTCCCGAGGCCGTGGAACCCTTGCGCCGCAACGGTTCCTGAGCATCGTCCGGTCCCTCGGTTAGCACCCCCGGTTGGTAGACTGCAGGCACGTTTCCGCGCCCCTCCGCGGGTCCTCCCGTGGCGGCTTCCGGGGCCGCGATGGGACACACGAACCGGGGAGGCCGATTGCCGGCGAAGGCGAAGAAGACGACCGCGTCGAAGGGCGGCGGTTCCTACACCTCCGAGAACATCACGGTCCTCGAGGGCATCCAGCACGTCCGGCTGCGCCCCGGCATGTACATCGGGACGACGAGCTCCCGGGGCCTCCACCACCTCGTCTACGAGGTCGTCGACAACTCCGTCGACGAGGCCATGGCGGGCTTCTGCGACCGGATCGTCGTCACGCTCCGCAAGGACGGCGGCTGCACGGTCGTCGACTACGGCCGCGGCATCCCCGTCACGCCGATCCCGAAGGCGAAGGACCGCCGCCCGGCCGTCACCGTCGTCCTCACGACGCTGAACGCCGGCGGGAAGTTCGGCGGCGGCGGCTACGCGATCTCCGGCGGCCTCCACGGCGTCGGCGTCTCCGTCGTGAACGCGCTCTCCTCGAAGATGGAGGTCACCGTCGAGCGCGACGGCGGCACCTGGTCGCAGTCCTTCGTCCGCGGCAAGGAGACCGGCAAGCTCCAGAAGGGGAAGTCGAGCCGCAAGACCGGCACGACGATCACGTTCTGGCCCGACGCCGAGATCTTCGAGGAGACCACGTTCCGCCGCGAGGTCCTCGCCGAACGCCTCCAGGAGCTCGCGTTCCTCACCCGCGGCCTCGAGATCACGCTCATCGACGAGCGCGACGGCGCGAAGGACGTCTTCAAGGCGACCGGCGGTCTCGCCGACTTCGTGAAGTACCTCCAGCTCGGCAAGGACGTCCTCACGTCGCGCGCGGTCCACTTCGAGGCGAAGACGAAGACCGCCGAGGGCCCGATGGAGTGCGAGATCGCGTTCCAGTGGAACACGAGCTACGCCGAGTCGATCCACTCGTTCGCGAACACGATCAACACGACCGAGGGCGGCATGCACGAGGAGGGCTTCCGCAAGGCCATCACGAACGTCCTGAACCGCTACGCGCGCCAGAAGGGCCTTCTGAAGGAGAAGGAGGAGAACCTCACCGGCGAGGACGTCCGCGAGGGCATGGTCGCGATCGTCTCCGTGAAGCTCGCGCAGCCGCAGTTCGAGGGCCAGACGAAGACGAAGCTCGGCAACACCTCCGCGCGCTCGTTCGTCGAGACGACCGTGAACGAGCAGTTCGCGACGTGGCTCGAGGAGCATCCCGGCGACGCGAAGCGCATCGTCGCGAAGGGCGAGGCCGCCGCGAAGGCCCGCCTCGCCGCGAAGCAGGCGCGCGACCTCACGCGCCGGAAGTCCTTCCTCGACTCGGGCTCGCTGCCCGGCAAGCTCGCGGACTGCCAGTCCACCGACCCGGCGATCGCCGAGATCTTCGTCGTCGAGGGCGACAGCGCCGGCGGCAGCGCGAAGCAGGCCCGCGACCGCGCGACGCAGGCGATCCTGCCGATCCGCGGCAAGATCCTGAACGTCGAGAAGGCGCGCCTCCACAAGGTCCTCGAGAACCAGGAGGTCCAGGCGCTCATCACCGCGATCGGCACCGGC
>JBJTYK010000029.1:0-5092 GCA_046082745.1 Actinomycetota bacterium
CCTCGCTGCTGGCTGTGGCCCGGGACAACTCCCTGCTAGGGCTGATCGCGGTGGAGGACAGCCCCCGGCCCGATGCGGCCGCCACCCTGGTCCGCCTGCGCCGCCGCGGGGGGGGGGGGGGGGTGTGGGGGGGGGGGGGGGGGGGGGGGGGGGGGTGGTTTGTTCCCCCCCCCCCCCCCCCCCCCCCCCCACCCACCGAACCCCGCGCCCGTGAGGGCGCTCGGCTCCTCATCCCTCGAAGCCGGACTCGCAGTCCTCGTACGTCACGCGGGAGAACGTTCTCGTCCCGCGGGTCGCTCCGACGTAGCCCTGGCAGGCGTCATCCGCGTCGCCGCCGTCGAGCAGGTCCCGACCCCCGTTGGCGATCGAACCGTTGCGGGAGTAGCGCCCGCCGTACAGGAGGACGTCGCTGCCGCCCCCGCCGTACAGGACGTCGTCCCCGAACCAGCCGTCGAGGAAGTCCACCCCCTCGCCGCCGTGGAGCACATCGTTCCCGGCATCGCCCTGCAGGAAGTTGTCGTCGGAGTCGCCGGCGAACAGCACGTCGTCCCCGTCCCCACCGTAGAAGTCGCTGAAGTACACCGTGTCCCCGCCGTAGATGGTGTCGTTCCCCGCGCCGCCGTCCGCGTAGGAGAACCCGCCACCATCCGCGACGTGGATCACGTCGTCGCCGTCCCCCCCCAGGGCGTAGCCGTCGAGATCGGCGCCCGCGAAGATCGCGTCCGCGCCCGGCCCGCCCTCGTACACGTGGAAGTCACCGTCGGCTCCGTTCAGGGTGTCGTCGCCCTCACCGCCGAAGAGCACGGCATCGGATCCCGTTCCGGTGTTCTCCCACGCCTGGAGCGTGTCGTCACCGGAGCCTCCGTGGAGGAACCCGCAGTCGGGGAAGCGCAGGTCGACGCCGTCGGGGACCGCGTACGTGAGCGTGTCGTCCCCACCCATCCCGAACAGCAGCAGGCAGGACACGTCGGGCGCCGCGATGGTGCCACCGAAGTCGCGGGGGTCGAGCACCTCCGAGGCATCGGATCCGACGAGCCCGAGGAAGTCGTAGTCGAAGGCCGCCGAGGGGAGGAGGTCGTTGATCGCGAGCGACGTCGTCTCGTCCCAGTTCGCGATGTCCACGTAGACATCCGTGTAGGTGTTGAACGATGCCTCGGACCCGCCGCCGTTCACGATGACGTGGTGCGCGGGATTCGACGTGCCGCCACCGTCGCAGGGGATCCCCGGCCCGGTCACGTACGTGAAGGCATCCGTGTACTCCCATCCGGTTCCGATCACGATCTGCACCTCACCCGCCTCGTCCCGCATGACGTTCAGCGAGACGCTGCCGAGCGTGTCGACCACGACGGTGTCCTCGCCGTCGTAGGTGCAGATGACGCTCGGCGGCTCGCAGGCGCGGTAGTCGACCTTCGCGTAGTCGCCGGTCCCCTTCGTCGTTCCCGCGTACCCGTCGCAGGAGTCGAAGTCCGCACCGCCGTCGAGGAGGTCGAATCCTCCGCCGTACGTGAGCACGTCGTCGCCCGCGCCACCGTCGAGGACGTCGGCGCCGTCGTTCGCGCCGCGGTACGCGGCGACCCAGCCGTTGCCGTACACGTCGCCGCGGCCGCGGTCCGGTCGGGCGCGACCGCCGTACCCGCCGTCGAGGAGGTCATCGCCGTCACCGCCGTCGAGGAGGTCGTTCCCGGGACCGCCGTCGAGGTACTCGCCCTCGGCCGAGCCCCGGATGTCGTCGTCGCCTTCACCGCCGGAGAGCACGACGTACGCTCCCATTTCGCCGTCGACGAGGTTCACGCCTTCGGGGGTCCCCCCGAACACCTCGTCGTCGCCACCCGCGCCGTCGACGGTGTAGCCCGTGATGCTGTCTGCCGTGAGGTCGAAGCCGGGGTCGGCGCCATCGATGGTCTCCGACGCATCGGAGCCGATCAGGATCAGGTAGTCGAAGTCCTCCTCCGGATCGCCCGCGGGATCCGTGATCGCCACGGGCACGTCCTCCCAGTGCTCGAGGTAGATCGCGACGTCCGTGTAGGACTCCTCCCCCGCTTCGACGACCTCCACGGACGTGGCCGGGTTCGCCTCGTCGCCGCCCTCACACGACAGCGTCACGAGTTCGCCGATCTCCCAGTCGTAGAGGGTCACCGTCACGTCGCCTGCGAGGTCGCGCGCGAGGAACAGCTGGTTGTCCGCCGGCCCCTCGACCGTGAGTGCACCGGTCACGTCGTCGAACGCGCAGGAGGCGTCGGCGACCACCGCGTTCGCCGGCAGGGCGAACACCCAGGCGGCCAGGGACAGGGCGAGACCGAGCGACGTGGCGGCGCGACCGCGCCGGCGGGGCTTCCTCATGCGCTTCCTCCTCGGAGACAACGGGTACGTGGGCGCTTCCTACACCCGCGTCATCTTGGGGCGCAACTCCGGGACCGCTACGATGCCTTCCATGAGGCCGGGCCCGAACCTCGCAAGGCTCGCGCCTCTCGCGGTCGCCGTCCTGCTCGTCGGATGCGGCGGTGCCGTCCCGTCGGGCGCCGATGACGCGAACCCCACGACGCCGACGCCCTCCACGGCCCGCGTCTCTGCGGGCGGCTACCACACGTGCGCGATCGCGGAGGACGGGCGCGCGTCCTGCTGGGGGCTCGGCGACTCCGGGCAACTCGGCGACGGCGCGACCGCATCGTCCGCCACGCCCGTCGCGGTCGCCGCGCCCGACGGCGTCACGTTCATCGAGGTCGCCTCCGGGAACGCCCACACGTGCGCGATCGCCGACGACGGGTCCGTCTGGTGCTGGGGCGTGGACCTCGACGGCGGCGACGAGGCGGACCGCAACGCGGTCCACGGCCCGGAGCGCGTCGCGCTCCCCGACGGGATGCGCGTCCTCTCGCTCGACGGCACGTACCACGACTGCGCCGCGACGCAGGACGGTGGCGCGTGGTGCTGGGGCCGCGGCACCGAGGGGCAGTTGGGCGACGGCGCGGCGTCGGATGCCGTCGCTCCCGTCGCGGTCGCGACCCCCGACGGCGTCGCCTTCGCGCGGATCGTCGCGGGCGGGTTCCACACGTGCGCCCTCGACGCCGAGGGTGCGGCGTGGTGCTGGGGCCAGGACCTCCACGGACAGCTCGGCGACGGCGCGACCGCGGCTGACCGCGCCGTGCCGGGACGCGTCGCGGCTCCGGAGACCGTGAGGTTCGTCGCGCTCTCCGCCGGCTTCAACCACACGTGCGCGCTCGACGCGGACGGCGCGGCCTGGTGCTGGGGCGAGGGCACGAGCGGACAGCTCGGCGACGGCGCGACCGACGACGCGTCCGCGCCCGTCGCGGTCGCGATGCCCGGGGGCGTGCGCTTCGCGGCGATCGACGCCGGGAACGCGCACACCTGCGCCCTCGCGACCGGCGGGTCCGTCTGGTGCTGGGGACTCGGGATCCAGGGCGTGGCGACGGCGTTTGGGGTTTCCTTCTCCCCCTCCGCCTTCGCGGTCGGACCCGGGGAGGCCGTCGTCGCCGTCGGCGCCGGCGGGTTCCACAGCTGCGCGCTGCTCGCCGACGCGAGCGTCTGGTGCTGGGGCGACGACGCCCTCGGGCAGCTCGGTGATGGGACGGCGGGCGGGACCTCCGAGCCGGTCCGCATCGTCGACCTCGCGGCCTAACGCGCTGCGCCGCGCGCGACGGCGACGTCGCTCAGAGCCGACCGGGAGCGAGGCGCGTCTCGACGACGCCCGCCGCGGTCCGTTCCACGCGGTACGCGGCGGCATCGCCGCCGGATCGGTCCGCGACGACCTCGACCGGTTCCGTGCCCTCGTGGAGGATGCCGACCCCGTCGTCGGTCGCGAACGCGGTCGGCAGCGCCCCGGCGCCGACGAGCTCGTGCAGCAGCGGCCGTCGCTGTTCCTCGCTGTCGTAGTGGACGCCGCACCCGAACGGCAGGAGCCCGAGACCGTCGGTGACGGGACGCAGCGTCGGTCCGAAGGAATCGGTCGTTCCGCCGACGTGCCAGCAGATCGCGCCCGCGCTCACGCCGCCGAGGACGGTCCCGCCCTCCCACGCGGCGCGCATCGCGTCGTCGACGCCGTGGAGTCGCCAGACCGCGAGCAGGTTCGCGACCGACCCGCCGCCGACCCACACGACGTCGCTGCCGCAGAGGCGTTCCTCCGGGTCCGCGTTCGGCTGCGGGAACAGCGCGAGGTGCGTCACGTCGCAGCCGAGGGACCCGAGCGCCTCGTAGGAGGCCGCGAGGTACCCGGAGTCGTCGCCGGTCGCCGTCATCACGAGGCAGACGCGCGGGCGCTCCTTCCCGGTGAGTTCGAGCATCCGCAGGACGATCGGACCGGGCCGCATCGTCCGCTGCCGCTCGCCGGGCAGGAACCCGCCGCTCGAGGCCAGGATGCGTCGCGTCGTCACGGCGCAGAGCCTACGGGAACGGCCCTATGCCTTCCGCCATCGCTCGAGGGTCGGCACCTGACGTGCGGCGAGCCACCGCATGATGCGCCCGCTGCCGTTCTCGCGGAGCGCCGTGTCCACGATCGCGAGCATCTCCGGCAGCGTGCAGTCCGGCTTCACGAAGGTTCCGTCCGCGTAGCAGAGGGAGCACCACGTCTCGCTCCGCGAACCGTCGGCCTCGGTGCCGCGGCAGTCACCGGCGCGATCCGTGTGCAGCGGCATCCCGCAGCTCTGGCACTGCCGGTTCGTCCGTGCGGGCACGTGCCACCACCCCTCTCCGCATCCGCATCGTCTCCGTACCCACCGCGCGCGGTTCGACCCCCGGGCGCGTGGTCGCGCCTCAGGGCCAGAAGCGCGAGAGGACCGCGAGGCGGAACGGCTCGGCCTCGACCCGGACGTCGCCCGCGAACGGGTACGCGAGGACGAGCGCGAGGACGACCGAGAACGCGACGAGCGTCGCGAAGCCCGCGACCATGAGCTCGTGGCGACGATCGCCGACCTGGCAGAAGAGCCAGGAGAGCGCGATGAGGAGGAACCCGCCGACGACGAGGAAGACCTCGAGCGGCGCGGGGACGCGGGGGGGCTGGGGGAGGGGGGGGGGGGGGGGGGGGGGAGGAAAGAGGTTGTGGCGCCCAGAAACACCCCCAAACACTAAATACCCCCCCCCC
>JBJTYK010000030.1:0-6240 GCA_046082745.1 Actinomycetota bacterium
ATCGCCTTGAGCGGGATCCATTCGAGTTCGCCGCGCAGCCGGCCGACCAGGTCTCGCGTCGCCAGGCCGCCGCGCACGCGCTCGATCCTGCTGGCGCGGTCACGGTCCTTCGTCACGATCGTCGACAGCCGGGCGCTGGGACTCGGCGGGTCATCTTCCTGCAGGATGCGCTGAATCTCGCGGTACGCCTTGCTGCGCAACTCGCTGGGCTCGAAGGGCAGGGCACCCGTCAGCAGTTCGTAGAGCAGCACGCCGAGCGAGTAGATGTCGCTGCGCGTGTCGATGTCGCTTGCGGTCGGGTCGGCCTGCTCCGGGCTCATGTAGGCCGGCGTCCCGATCATCTGGCCCGTCTCTGTGAAGATCGTCTTGTCGGTCAGCGGCTGGCTCATCGCCTTCGCCACGCCGAAGTCGATCACCTTCAGCTTCGGGCCCTCGCCCTCGACATCGAAGGCGAGGATGTTCGTGGGCTTCAGGTCGCGGTGGACGATGCCCTTCAGGTGCGCGTGCTGCACCGCCTCGCACGCCTGCGCGAAGAGCGCGAGGCGCTCCCTCACGCCGAGCTTGCGCGCGTCGCAGAACTCCGTGATCGGATCGCCCTTCACATACTCCATCGCGAAGTACGGGCGGCCTTCCTTCGTGAGCCCGCCGTCCAAGACCTTCGCGATGTGCGGGTGGTTCATCATCGCGAGCGCCTGGCGCTCCTGCTCGAAGCGCGCGATCACGCTGCGCGAGTCCATGCCCGGCTTGATGAGCTTCAGCGCCACGCGCTGCGTGAACGGCTCGCGCCGCTCGGCCATCCACACCTCGCCGAACCCGCCTTCGCCGATCTTCGAGACGAGCTTGTAGGGGCCGACGGCGTCGCCCGCGCGCGCGGTGCTCGCGGACTCGTGCGTGCTGAACGCGCTCGGCGAGTCGGGGTCGCCGCGGCCTGCGCCGCCGCCGCCTGACGGAGGCATGTCGCCGGTAGGAAGTTGGTCGTCCGGAACATCGGGCATGGCGAGTGCGCAAGGTAACCTCAACCCGCGATCGTTCGGTTGCCAAACGGGCCGAAAACAGGCGAAACAGCGGTGCACCAACGCGCGGGATCGTCGAGTCGCGGGCGCCAAGCCGCGTTCGTTCGGCCCTGCGCCGTCCTTCCCCGAGGAGGCGCGATCCTGCCGCCAGTGGCGCCCGAGAGTCGGATCGACGGCCTCCGGCCGCTTTCCCGATGCGCCTACGGGCGCGCGGGCGCCGCGCCCGACGCCACGCCCTGCGATACTGCGCGCAATGGCCGGAGGCTTCCACATCCCGTTCGTCGCGTTCTTCGGGCGAACGCTCGCGGAGTACGAGGAGATGCTGTGCATCTCGCGCGACGAGCTGCGCACCGGAACGACGCTCTACTGTCCGAGCGGGCCCGACAGCTTCGTCGCCGAGGCATGCGCGCTCGGATGCGCCGTGACCGGGATCGACCCGATGTACGCGCACGAGCCCGCCGAACTCGCGTCGCGCGCGCGGAGGAACCTCGACGAGGTGTTCGCGCTGATCGACCGCGAGCCCGCGACCATGCAGTACGACGACTACGGCGCGTTCCGGCGCGCGAAGTACGACGCGCTCGACGCGTTCCTGCGCGACTTCGCGGCGAACCGTTCCCGCTACGTCGCCGCCAGCCTGCCGACGCTCCCCTTCGCCGACCGGTCGTTCGACCGCGTGCTCGCCGCGAACTTCCTCTTCACCTACGCGCACACGAGCGCGGGCGGTCTCTACGACGGCCGCGAGTTCGACCTCGACTTCCCCCTCGAGAGCGTCGAAGAGATCGCGCGGGTGGCGCGCCGCGAGATCCGCCTCGCGCCGATGGGCTCGTTCGATCCCCCGCCACGGCCGCACGCGTACCGCGACGCCGTGCGCGCCGCGACCGCGCGGATCCGCGAGGGCGGCCTCGCGAAGGTCGTCCTCGCACGCTCGATCGTGGTCGACGCGGGACGCGACCTCGACGTGCGCTCGCTCCTCGCGCGCCTGCGCGCGGTCGACCCCGACGCGTACGCCTTCGCCGCGCCGGACGGCGCGGGCACGCTCGTCGGCGCGTCACCGGAACTCCTCGTGCGGAAGACCGGCCGCGCGATCGCGACGACGCCGCTCGCCGGTTCCGCGCCGCGCAGCGGCGATCCCGACGAGGACCACGCGTCGGCCGAACGCCTCTTCGCTTCCGAGAAGGACCGCGAGGAGCATCGCCTCGTCGTCGAGGACGTCGTCGCGGCGCTCGACCCGCTCTGCCACGAGCTCGCGTTCCCCGCGGAACCCGAACTCGTGCGCACCGCGAACGTCTGGCACCTCGCCACGCCGTTCACGGGACTCCTCACCGACGACGTCGCGAGCGTCCTCGACGTCCTCGACGCGCTCCACCCGACGGCCGCTGTCTCGGGGCTCCCCCGCGCGGCGGCGCGGGATGCCCTGCTCGACCTGGAGCCCCTCGACCGC
Organism: Actinomycetota bacterium; assembly: GCA_046082745.1. Taxonomy (GTDB): domain Bacteria; phylum Actinomycetota; class UBA4738; order UBA4738; family HRBIN12; genus JBJTIF01. Next base: position 2,455 of record JBJTYK010000030.1, read on the forward strand.
GGCCTCTACGCCGGTCCGGTCGGCTGGGTGGACGATCACGGCGACGGCGAGTGGGCGATCGCGCTGCGCTGCGCCCGGGTCGAGGGGTCGCAGGCACGGCTGTTCGCGGGGGCGGGGATCGTGGCCGGGTCCGACCCCGACGCCGAGTTCGAGGAGACGGAGCGGAAGTTCCGTGCCTCGCTCGACGCCCTGCGCTGGGGCTAGGCGCCCCGGGATGGTCACCCCCGGCGCGCCGGACTAGCATCCTCCTTCCATGCGCGGGGAACCTTCCCCCGCACGACCGAGGGAGAGCCGATGACCACGCCCGACGCACCGAACGAGCCGCAGACCGACCTGCTGGCCGGCGAGCCGACCCGGGTCACCCGCCGCGTCGTCCTCCAGGGCGCGGGCGCGAGCGCGCTCCTCATGGTCCTCGCCGCGTGCGGGGCGAACGGTGAGAACGAGGGCGAGGGCGGCACCGGCGGTGGCGGCGCGTCCGCGCAGGAGATCGACCTCCTCACGGTCGCGATCCCCGCGACGCTCTCGAACCTCTACCCCGGCCAGGAGGCCGGCAACTTCAACTACTACGTCGCGACGCTCGTCCTCGAGGGCCTCGTCGCGCCGGACGCCGACGGCAACCTCGTCGGCGCACTCGCCGAGACCTTCGAGCAGACCTCCCCGACGACCTACGTCTACACGCTGCGCGAGAACGCGCAGTTCAGCGACGGCACGCCCGTCACCCCCGACGACATCGTCTACTCCGTGAACCTCGCGAAGGACCCCGACCTCTCGCCGAACACCTCGTACTACTGGGGCAACGTCGAGGGCGCCGAGGCGACCGGCGAGCGCGAGGTGACGATCACGCTCGCGTCCCCGGACGTCGCGTTCGCGTGGGGACCGTGCGCCGCGAACGCGATGTGGGTGACGAAGCAGGCCTTCGTCGACGCCGCGGGCGGCGCGATCGGCACGCCCGACGCCCTCGTCCTCGGCACCGGCCCGTACAAGGTGACGGCGTTCCAGCCCGACACGATGGTCGAGCTCGAGCGCGTCGACACCTGGTGGGGTGGCAGCGTCCCGGCGAAGACCGTGCGCTTCGAGTTCATCACCGAGGAGTCGAGCCGACTCCTCGCGCGCCAGTCCGGCGACATCGACATGGCGATCAGCATCTCGCTCGACCAGGCCCAGGCCTGGGAGGACACCGAGAGCACCACGGTGCTCTTCGCGCCGGACCGCAGCTACGTCGGCATCGACTTCAACACGAAGGTCGAGCCGTTCGACGACATCCACGTCCGCCGCGCGATCGCGTACGCGTGCGACCGGCAGGCGTACGTGGACTCGCTGCTGCTCGGCCACGGGGAGCCGGCGACCGCGCTCACGACGCCGGACCAGATCCTGTCGGTGTTCTCCCCCGAGGACGCGCGCGCCCGGCTCGCCGAGGTGCTCGACCTGCCCTTCGACCTGGACAAGGCCGCCGAGGAGCTCGCGCTCTCGAAGGTGCCGGACGGGTTCTCCTGCACGGTCGGCGTCTCGAACAGCGCCCCGCAGGTGAGCTCGATGTTCCAGGCGCTCTCGCAGGCGGTCGCCCCGCTCGGCATCGACATCACCGTCGAGGAGATGCCGGTCGAGCAGTGGTACGGGACGATCGGCTCGAAGGACTGGGGCCTCGCGTACATGTGGTACTTCACGGCGACGGGCGACCCGGCCGAGCTCTCCGGCTGGTTCCTCGCCCCGGGCAACCCGGCGAAGTACGCGAACGACGAGATGGCGACCCTCATGGACCAGCAGCGCGCGGAGACGGACCCGGCGGCGCGGATCGAACTCCTGCTGCAGGCGCAGGCGATCGCGTGCCAGGACCTCGCCTACGTGCCGCTGTGGTGGGGCGAGGCCGCGACGGCCATCAACGACAAGTACACGATCGCCGACTTCGGCTCGTACACCCTCTTGTCGCCGTGGACGCCGCGGATCCTCACGGTCGACTGACCGGGTTCCGCCGCGCCTTCGCCCGGGGGTCGTTCCCGCGCTTCGTCGCGGTGCGGCTCGCGGCGACGGTCGTGCTGCTCGTCGTCGTGTCGTTCCTCGTGTTCTCGCTGCTCCACCTCGCCCCGGGCGACCCCGCGCGGAACCTCCTCGGACCGCGCGCGGCGACCCCGGAGCTCCTCGCGCGGCTGCGTGCGCGCTACCACCTCGACCAGCCGTTCCTCACGCAGTACGCGCGGTGGATCGGCGAGGTGCTCCGCGGGGACCTCGGGCGCTCGATCCGCGGCGACCTGCGGGTGACGACGCTCCTCGCCCAGCGCGCGGGGCTCACGTTCCACCTCGCCGCGATGGCGTTCGTGCTCACGGTCGGGGTCGCGGTGCCGCTCGGGGTCTCGGCGGCGTGGCGCGCGGGCTCGCGGTTCGACCGGACGGTGAGCGCGATCTCGATCGTCGGGGTCGGCGCGCCGACGTTCGCGATCGGGCTCGTCCTGCTCTACGTGTTCGGCGTGTGGCTCGGGGCGTTCCCGGTGTACGGGAGCGGCGAGGGGTTCCTCGACCGGACATGGCACCTCGCGCTGCCGGCGATCACGCTCGCGACGGGGATCGGCGCGTTCGTGTTCAAGCTCACGCGCACGGCGGTCCTCGGGGAACTGCGGCAGGACTACGTGACGTTCGCGGAGGGACACGGGCTCCCGCGCGCGCGGGTGCGTCGGATCGTGCTCCGAAACGCGCTCGTGCCGGTCGTGACGAGCCTCGGACTCCTGTTCGCGTTCCTGTTCGGCGGGACGGTGCTCGTCGAGTACACGTTCGCGGTGCAGGGGCTCGGGTCGCTCCTCGCGGCGTCGATCGCGTTCAAGGACATCCCGGTCGTGCAGGCGATCACGCTCGCGGTCGCGGCGGTCATCGCGCTCACCGCGCTCGCGGTGGACCTCCTGTACTTCGCGGTCGATCCGCGGATCCGGAAGCGGGCGGCGGCGTGAGCAAGGTGGATGGGGTGTCGACTGGGGCGGGCGTCGTTCGGCGTCGGCGGCGGGTGCCCGCGCCGCTCGTCGTCGGCGGGATCCCGCTCGCGATCGTGCTCGCGTGCGTCGTCTTCGCGCGCTGGCTCGCGCCGGACGCGACGATGCAGGACATCCTCCTCGGCGCGGTGCCGATCGGCTCGCCCGGGCACCCGTTCGGCACCGACCAGCTCGGCCGCGACATCCTCGCGCTCGCGATCGCGGGCGCGGGTTCGGCGGTCGTCGGACCGGTCGTCATCGCGCTCGGCTCGATGGGGATCGGGCTCCTGCTCGGGACGTTCGCCGGCTACACCGGCGGGGCGCTCGACCTCGCGGTCGCGAAGGGCGCCGACCTCCTGCTGTCGCTGCCGACGACCCTCATCGCGCTCGTCGTCGCGGGGATCGTGTCGGGCGGCTACTGGACGACGGTGCTCGTGCTCGTCGTGCTCTTCTCGCCGACCGACATCCGGATGGTGCGCGGCTCGGTCCTCGCGGAATCCACGCGCCCCTACATCGAGGCCGCGCGCGTCCTCGGCGTCGGGCGGCTGCGGATCATGTTCCGCCACATCCTGCCGAACGTGCTGCCGGTGAGCATCGCGACGATGCTCATGAACGTGGCGTTCGCGCTCGTGTCGATGTCGGCGCTGTCGTTCCTGGGGCTCGGCGTCGCGCAGGGGACGGCGGACTGGGGCCGGCAGCTCTCGGACGGACGCGAGCTCCTCGGACGGAACCCGTGGGCGGCGATCCTGCCCGGGCTCCTCATCATCGTGACCGCGGCGGCGATCAACCTCGTCGGCGACCACCTCCAGGAACGGTTCGAGGCGCGGGGGGA
>JBJTYK010000031.1:0-3225 GCA_046082745.1 Actinomycetota bacterium
CGCGCGCTGCCGCGCGCGCCGCCCGCGCCCAGGCCAAGGCGGCGAAGGGCAGGAAGAAGCCGACCGCGAAGGCGCGCACGAAGGGCGCCGCGAAGAAGCGTTCCGCGAAGACCGCGAAGACCGCGAAGACCGCGAATGCGCGCACGCGGCGCACCGCCGGCGGAGACGCACAGGACTCCGCGGGGTCCTAGGTGGCGAGCTACGCGGAGGAGATCGCCGCCCTCCGGGGGACCCGGGCGGCGACGTACAAGGAACTCCTCGGCCACCGGCCGTTCCGGCGCCTCCTGGCGGCGCAGTCGGTCTCCTCGCTCGGCGACTGGATCGGGTTCTCCGCCGTGGCGATCCTCGCGATCCGCCTCGGCGGCACGGCCGCCCCCTACGCGGTGGCGGGAGTCATGGTCTCCCGGATGCTGCCGGGCATCTTCCTCGGCGCGATCGCCGGCGCGCTCACCGACCGCGTCGACCGCCGCCGGCTCATGATCGCGGCCGACCTCGGCCGCGGCGCCCTCTACGCCGTGCTGCCGTTCGTCCCGCGGCTGTGGGCGATGTACCTCCTCTCGTTCGCGATCGAGACGCTGTCGCTGTTCTGGACCCCGGCGCGGGACGCGAGCCTGCCGAACCTCGTGCCGAAGCGCCAGCTCGGGAACGCGAACTCGATGGGGCTCCTCAGCACGTACGGGACGCTCCCGATCGGCGGCGCGGTGTTCGCGCTCACCTCCGGGATCGCGGTCGCGCTCTCGGGACGCATCCCGTACCTCGGCGAGAACCCGGAGTCGCTCGGCCTGTGGCTCGACGCGGCCACGTTCCTCTTCTCGGCGACGATGCTCTCGCGCATCCCGTTCCCGCCGCCGCCCGCGGACCACGGGAAGGTCCCGCTGCGCTTCGCGCGCGTGTGGGAGGACATCCTCGTCGGGCTCCGCTTCCTGCGGGAGAGCTCGCTCGCGTCGGCGATGACCCTCGGGATCGTCATCGCGTTCAGCGCCGTCGGCGCGGTGCTCGCGGTCGGACCGATCTTCGTGCGGCAGACGCTCGGCGCCGGCGCCGCCGGCTGGGGCGTCCTCCAGACGACCGTGGGTCTCGGACTCGCGAGCGGGATGATCCTCGGCGCGCGTGCGACGCGCGGCGAGCGCGAGCAGCTCTTCGTCGCCGCGCTCCTCCTCGCCGCGGTGGCGGAGTTCGTGTTCGCGGCGACCTCGAGCCTCACGCCGGCGGCGGTCATGTCGATCGTCCTCGGGCTGTTCTGCGGGGCGACGTGGGTGAACGGCTACGTCCTGCTCCAGGAGAACGTCGAGGACGAGTTCCGTGGGCGGACCTTCGCCGCGCTCACCGTGCTCTCGCGCCTCGGGCTGTTCCTGTCCCTCACGACGTTCCCGGTCATCGTGGGTATCGTGGGCGCCGACCATGGCATCGACGTCGCGACGCTCCGCTTCGACCTCTCCGGGACGAGGGTCGCGATGTGGCTCGCCGGCGCGATGGTCGTCGGCGCGGCGGTCCTCTCGCGCCGCGGCCTGTCCCGCCACCGGATCAGCCGACCGCTCCCCCTCGCGCTCGTGCCGCGGCTGAGGCGACCGCCGGCCGACGGCCTCTTCGTCGCCTTCGAGGGCGTCGAGGGGTCCGGGAAGGGCTCGCAGATCGAGCGCGCGGCCGCGTACCTCCGCGGACAGGGACTCGACGTCGTCACGACGCGCGAGCCCGGCGGCACGCCGCTCGGCGAATCGCTCCGCGAACTCCTCCTCGACACCTCGACCGGTCACGTGCAGCCGCGCGCGGAGGCGCTCCTGTTCGCCGCGGCGCGGACGCAGCTCGCCTCGCACGTCATCCGACCCGCGCTCGCCGCCGGCAAGATCGTGCTCTGCGATCGCTACGTCGATTCGTCGATCGCCTACCAGGGGTGGGCGCGCGGCGTGGGGGAGCAGGACGTCCTCACGCTGAACGCGTGGGCGACGCAGGGGCTGTTCCCCGACCTCGTCCTGCTGCTCCACCTCGAACCGCAGACCGGTCTCGCGCGCGCGAGCGCGGCGTCGGGACCCGACCGGATGGAGCGCGAGGGCGTCGACTTCCACACGAAGGTCGCCGACGCGTACCTCCGCATCGCCGAGGAGCACCCGGAACGCTTCGTCGTCATCGACGTGACCGACCTCGACGCCGACGCCGTGCAGGACAAGGTCGTCGACGCGATCGCGCGGACGCTCGCCCAACGGGAGGCCGACGAGCGCGATGGCTGAGGTGCCGGTGCTCGCCGCGGTGCCGGGGCAGGACCACGCGACCGCGTTCCTCTCGCTCGCGCTCGCCCGACCGCACCACGCGTACGTCCTCTCGGGACCCGAGGGCGGGGGCAAGCAGCTCGCCGCGCGGGCGTTCGTCGCCGGGCTCCTGTGCCGCGACGGCGGGTGCGGCGCCTGCCGCGACTGCCGGCTGGCGCTCGACGATCGGCACCCGAACGAGTTCCTCGTCGAACCCGAGGGCCGCGACATCCACGTCGACACCGTCCGGACCGAGGTCTGGCAGCCGATCCACCTCACCGCGCCGGAGCCGGGGCGCAAGGTGTTCGTGATCCGCGAGGCGGACCGCCTGAACCCCGCCGCGGCCGACGTCCTCCTGAAGGTGCTCGAGGAACCGCCGACCGACGCGGTGCTCCTCCTCCTCACCGCGCGTCCCGACGAGCTCCCCGAGACGGTCCTGTCGCGCTGCCACGTCGTCACGTTCCAGCCGCTGCCCGAGCGCTTCGTCGTCGACGCGCTCGTCGCGGAGGGTGCGGAGCCGGCGCGCGCGGCCCTCGCGGCACGGCTCGCGGGCGGGAACCTCGGCCGCGCGCGTCGGCTCGCGACGCGCGACGACGCGCTCGCGTTCCGCGACGTCGCGCGCGCGGCGCTCGACCGCGCGGGACAGGGTGCGGACGGCGCGCTCGACGCGGCGGACCTCGTCCTCGACGCCGCCGAGAAGTACCGGAAGGAGCTGAAGGGGCAGCTCGACGAGGACCTCGCGCCGTTCCTCGACGAGCGCGGTCGGCCCGACGACACGTACCGCGGCGCGATCCGCAGGATCCGGGAGCGGCACGCGCGCCGCGAGCGGCGCGCCGAGCGCGACTCCGTCGACTGGACGCTCCTCGCGGTCTCGGCGTTCCTGCGCGATCGCATCCTCGTCGCGGTCGGCGGCGACCGCGACCTCCTGCTCCACCTCGACGTCGCGCCCGCGGGAACGACGACCATGGGAGGGGGTGGGGGG
>JBJTYK010000032.1:0-2414 GCA_046082745.1 Actinomycetota bacterium
GGCCGCCACCGCCGCCGCCTGCTCGGCCTCCGTCGCCGGGTCGATCGCGAACGGCACGAAGTCCGCCCCGCCCTCCTCGACGAACCGGTTCACGCCCACGACGACCTTGTCCCCCGACTCGACCGCGCGCTGCTGCGCGTAGGCGTTGCGCTCGAGCTCGTCGGCGAACCACCCCGACTCGATGCACGCGACCGCACCGCCCCGACCCGCGACGTCGGCGAGGAGCGCGCGCACCTCCTCCTCGAGCCGGTCCGTCGCCGCCTCGACCGCGAACGAGCCGCCGAGGGGATCGAGCACCGACGCGAGCCCGGTCTCGGAGGCGACGATCTGCTGCGTGCGCAGCGCGAGCGACGCCGCCGCCGCGGTCGGCACGCCGAGCGCCTCGTCGTACGCGCACACGTGCATCGTCTGGACGCCGCCCATCGCCGCGACCGCCGCCTCGATCGAGGTCCGCACGAGGTTGTTCAGGGGCTGCTGCGCGGTGAGCGAGGACCCCGCGGTGAACACGAAGATCCGCAGCTGCTCGCTCCGCGGATCGGCCGGCCCGTAGCGTTCCCGCACGAGCGTCGCCCACACCCTGCGCGCGGCACGGAACTTCGCGACCTCCTCGACGAGGTCGAGTCCCGACGACAGGAACGTGTAGAGCGAAGGGGCGACCGCGTCGACCGCGACCCCACGCGCGACAAGCGCGTCGAGGTACGCGAGCCCGTCGGCGAACGTGAACGCGAGCTCCTGCGCGGCCGACGCCCCGGCCTCGCGGAAGTGGTAGCCGCTCATCGCGAGCGGCGTCCAGCGCGGCGCCTCGCGCGCGCACCATTCCATGACGTCGACCGAGAGCGTGAGCGACGGCTCCGGCGGCAGGATCTGCGTGCCGCGCGCGACGAACTCCTTCAGGACGTCGTTCTGGATGAACAGCCCGAAGGCGTCCGGCGCGACGCCGCGTTCGCGCGCGAGCGCCGCGAACCACCCCGCCCACACCGGTCCGATCGCGTTCGCGGTCGTGCGGACCTGCGAGATCTCCTCGAGCGGGATGCCGTCCATGAGCGCGCGCACGTCCTCGTAGGAGTCGAGCGCGACGCCGACCCGGCCGACCTCGCCCGCGGCCATCGGGTCGTCGGAGTCGAACCCCATCTGCGTCGGCAGGTCGAGCGCGACGGAGAACCCGGTGAGCCCTGCGCCGAGGAGCGCGCGGAACCGCGCGTTCGTCTGCGCCGCGGTCCCGAAGCCGCTGTACTGGCCCATGATCCAGGGCCCGGGTCGGTCGGAGATCCCGCGGGTGTAGGGGAACTCGCCCGGACGCTCGTCGGGGTTCACGCCGGCTCCCCCGGTTCCGCGCCGGCCTCGAGGCGTTCGCGGAGCACGGTCTTCGCGATCTTGCCCGTCGAGGAGAGCGGGAACGCCGTCACGCGCACGAAGGCTTTCGGCTTCTTGTAGCCGGGCAGTCGCTCGCGGCAGGCCTCGGCGAGCGCGCCCTCGTCGAGCGGTGCGGGCGAGGAGTAGACCGCGACGATCCGCTGGCCCCACTCGGCGTCCGCGACGCCGACGACCGCGACCTCGCCGATGCCCGGCAGCGACGCGAGGACGTTCTCGACCTCGCTCGGGTAGACGTTGTAGCCGCCGGTGATGATCATGTCGCCGCGCCGGTCCGCGAGGTAGAGGTAGCCCTCGGCGTCGAGGCGTCCGATGTCGCCGGTGCGCAGCCACCCCTCCACGACGGACTTCGTCGCCCCCTCCGCCGCGGCCGCGCCGAAGTAGCCCTCCATCACGTGGTCGCCGCGCGTCACGACCTCGCCGAGCTCCCCGTCGGAGATCGGCACGCCCGCGTCGTCGACGACCGCGAGCTCGACGCCGAGGCACGCTCGGCCGGCCGACGTGAGGAGGTCCGGCCGCGCGCCGAGCCCGAGGGCGTGGTCCGCGGTCGAGAGCACCGTCACCGGCGGGATCGATTCGACGAGCCCGTAGAACTGGACGAGGTTGCGCGTGAGGACCTCCGCCGCGCGCCGGATCTGGTCGGGCGGCGTCGGCGCGCCCGCGTAGCAGAGCCGCCGCAGCCCCGCGAGGACCGACGGGTCCATGCCGTCGTGCGCGACGGTGCGCGCGACCATCGTCGGCACGAGGACCGTCCCGGTCCCGCCGCGGCGACGCACCGCCTCGACGAGCGCCTCGGGCGAGAACGACGGCAGGATGATCTGACGCACGCCGAGCGCGACGTGCGGCAGGACGAAGAGCCCGCTCGCGTGCGTGATCGGGCCCGCGTGCACCCACACGTCGTCGGGACGCTGCGCGCCGAGGACGTCGTGGAGCATGTTCGTGGTGCTCGCGACGCGGTTGCGGTGCGTGCGACGCGCGCCCTTCGGCTTGCCCGTCGTCCCCGACGAGTAGTTGAGCGAGACGAGCGTGTCGGGGTCGAACCC
>JBJTYK010000033.1:0-3624 GCA_046082745.1 Actinomycetota bacterium
GGCGGGCGGCGCGGCGGCGGAGACCTCGGCGGCCGATGCGGCGGGAGGCGGCGGCACGGCCGCGCCGCCCGCCCCGCCGACCCCGGCGATGCGTTCGAGGCGCTCGATCCGCGCGGCGAGCCCGCGCGGGTCGGCGTCGGCCTCGGGTGTCGCGGCGCGCACGAGCGCGAGCTCGAGCGACAGGCGGGGCGAGGTGGTCCAGCGCATGTCGGACTGGGCCCCGAGCAGGAGCGACGTCACGCGGCCGATCTCGGTCACCTGGAACTTCGTCGCCTGGCCGCGGAGCCGCTCGATCTCGTCCTCGGGGACGTCGAGGAGATCGGGCTGGTCGGGCGCGGTCTTCACGAGGAGGAGGTTGCGGAAGTGCGCGAGCGTCGTCGCGGTGACGTGGCGGATGTCCTCGCCCTCCTGGACGATGCCATGGACGAGCGCGAAGAGCGTGCGGAGGTCGCCGATCGCGATCGCATCGGCGATCGCGTACTGGACGTCGCTGCGGCCGGAACCCACGAGCGAGGCGACGACGTCGTCGGAGATCGCGCCCCCGCCGAGCACCGACGCCTGGTCGAGGAGCGAGAGCGCGTCGCGCGCGCTCCCCTCGGTCTGCCGCGCGATCTGCAGCGCGGCGTCGTGCGAGATCGTCATCCCCTCGCGCTCCGCGACGCGCGCGAGGTGGGCCGCGACCTCCTCGACCGGGATGCGGCGGAAGTCGAAGCGCTGGCACCGGCCGACGATCGTGGCCGGCATCCGGTGCGGCTCGGTCGTCGCGAGGACGAACCGGACCCCGGGCGGCGGCTCCTCGAAGACCTTCAGGAGCGCGTCGAACGCCTCGCGGGACAGCCGCTGCGCCTCGTCGATGATGTAGACCTTCTCGCGGCCCTGGACCGGCGCCGTCGGCGCCTTCTCGCGGAGGTCGCGGGCGTCGTCGACGCCGCCGTGCGAGGCCGCGTCGATCTCGACGACGTCGAGGTGCTGGCCGTCGCGGATCCGCACGCACTGGTCGCACGTGCCGCACGGCTCGGGGGTCGGACCGCGCTCGCAGTTCACCATCTTCGCGAGGATCCGCGCGGTCGAGGTCTTGCCGGTCCCGCGGGGTCCGCAGAAGAGGAAGGCGTGCGCGAGGCGTCCCTCCCGGACGGCCCCGGTGAGGGCCCGGATCACGTGGTCCTGGCCGAGGACCTCCGTCGGCGACTGCGGCCGGTACCGACGGTAGAGGGACTGGTAGACCTGCTCCTCCGCCACGGGACGCCTCCGCACGCGCGCTCGACCGACGTCCGGAGTATAGGGAGTGCCCCGGACGAGCCCGACCGACTCCCGGAGCGGCGAGCCCGTCGTCCTCCCGTACGCTGACGGGGCGATGCGCTACGCGTTCCTCGTGGACTTCGACGGCACCGCGTGCCTGCACGACGCGTCCAACTGCCTGTTGGACCGGTTCAGCGATGCCGACTGGGAGGCGATCGAGGCCGAGATGGCGGCCGGCGGACTCGGCCTGCGGACGCTGATGCAGCGCGAGGCCGGGTCGCTGCGCGGGTCCGTCGACGACATGCTCGCGCACAACATCGCCCACTGCCCGATGGACCCCACCTTCGCGCCGTTCGTGCGATGGGCCGAGTCCGCGGGCCACTCCGTCGAGATCGTCTCCGACGGCTTCGGCATCAACATCCCCCCGCTGCTCGCGTCCGTCGGCGTCGGCCACCTGCCGGTGGTCGCCAACCTGCTCGTCGACGGACCGGCGGGCTACCGGCTCGACCATCCCGCACGCAATCCGTCGTGCGACGGGTGCGGGACCTGCAAGATGGCGGCGGTCGAGCGCGGGCGGGCCGACGGGGCCGTCGCCGTGTTCGTCGGCAACGGCATCTCGGATCGGTGGGGCGCGATGCACGCGGACGTCACCTTCGCGAAGGACGCGCTCGTCCGCATCTGCGAACGCGACGCGACGCCCTTCCGCGCGTGGGAGGACTTCGACGACGTCCGGCGGTCGCTCGAGGAGGAGCCGCCCCCGCCGCCCCCGTCGGTGGTCGGCCCGACGGTCTGCCCCGGGTGGACGCCGCTCGGCGCGTCCGGCGCGTGGACGGTGCGACCGGCGTCGTACGACGACGCGCGCGCGGTGTTCGAGGTCCTCCGCGACGACGAGGCGCTCCACGCGATCGAACCGAACTGGCAGGAGTCCGACGTCCTCGCGGACTGGGCGCGGCCGTCGTTCGAGCCCGCGCGCGACCAGATCGTCGTCGAGGATCCGGCGCGTCCGGACGCGGTCGTCGCGACCGCCGGACTCGAGCGGCACGGGCGCGCGACGATCGGCGTGCGGCCCGCGGCGCACGGCCGCGGGATCGGGACGACGCTCGCGCGGTGGGCCGAGCGCGAATCCCTCCGGCGCGCCGAGGAGCGCGGCGGCGAGGGCGAGATCGCGGTGAGTGCGACCCTCGCGGACTCCGCCATCGCGGCCGCCGCGCTCCTCGGTGCGCGCGGATGGGAGCCCTTCTACACGTCGTGGATCCTGCGCCTCGACGACGACGCCCCGCTCCCCGCACCGCCGGTGCCCGCCGGCATCGCCTTCCGGGCGCCGCGCTGGCCCGCGGAGACCGAGGCGTGCTTCCGGATCATCGAGGATGCCTTCGCGCACTGGCCGGGCCGCGAGCCGAGCACGTTCGAGGACTGGGCCGCGTGGTACGCCCGCGACGACTTCGACCCCGCGCTCGCGACGGTCGCGGTCGAGGACGACGAACCCGTCGGCGTCGTCGCGCCGATCCTGCCGGGCGAGTTCTGGATCCAGCAGGTCGCCGTGCGCGTCGATCGGCAGTCGCGCGGCATCGGTTCCGCGATGCTCGCGGAGTCCTTCCGCGTCGCACGCGGGGCGGGCTACGGCGCGGTCGGCCTCTCGACCGACTCGCGCACCGGGGCGCTCGCCTTCTACGAACGGCTCGGGATGCGCGTGACGTCGTCGTACACGAACCGCCGGAAGGTGCTGCGCCCCGCGCCCTAGTGGCGGTGGCCCAGGGATTCGAACCCTGGAGGGAGTTGCCCCCCTACACGCTTTCCAAGCGTGCCCCTTCGGCCGCTCGGGCAGGCCACCGCGGGGGATTCTACGCGCGACGCGCGGACGGCCGCCTCGGTGGGCGGCCGTCGTGGCGGAGGTGACAGGATTCGAACCTGTGAGGGGCGGATTAGGCCCCTAACCGCTTTCGAGGCGGTCCCATTCGTCCGCTCTGGCACACCTCCGCGGCGGAGTCTACAGATGCCGCGCGCGGAACCGTCAGCCGCGCCGGTCGCGGAAGAACGCGCGGAGCACGTCGCCGCACTCCGCCTCGAGGACCCCGGTCGTCACGTCGACGCGGTGGTTCAGCCGCGGGTCGCGGACGAGGTCGCCGAGCGAGCCGGCGAAGCCCGCCTTCGGATCCATCGTCCCGATGACGAGCCGGTCCACGCGGGCGAGGACGATCGCGCCCGCGCACATCGCGCAGGGCTCGAGCGTCACCGCGAGCGTGCAGCCGTCGAGGCGCCAGGAACCGATCGCCGCGGCGGTGGCGCGCAGCGCGAGGAGCTCGGCGTGGGCGGTCGGGTCTTGGGGGGGGGGGGTGGGGGTGTGTCTGGCGCGCGCCTGACACCCCCCCCCCCACCCCCCCCCCC
>JBJTYK010000034.1:0-9883 GCA_046082745.1 Actinomycetota bacterium
CCCGACGCGGGCGGCCGCCGCGACCGCGGCCTCCGCGGAGCTCGCGCGCTGGCAGGCGGCGACGTCGATCCCGTAGTCGGCGGCGAGCGCGAGCCCGTCGACCTCGTCGAGCGGGCGGTCGTCGGCGAGCCGCTCGCGCCAGCGCAGGCGCTTGGCCTCGGCGACCGGCGAGGCGCCGGCGACCGGTGGGAGCGCGAGCGCGTCGCGCCGCGCGAAGAGGTGGCGGAACGCCGCGAGGCCTGTGCGGGTCCCCTCGAGGACCGGCACCCCCGCGCGGCGCACCGTCGTCGCGTCGCGCCGGTCGACGCCGCCCGCGAAGTTCGCGAGGACCGCGAAGGGCTTGCGCGTCGCGTCGGCCGCGCGGATCGCCGCGGCGGTGTAGCCCATGCTCGGGTCCTCCTCGGTCGTGAGGTCGACGGCGAACGCGACCGCCGCGACCGCCGGGTCGTCCGCGAGCGCGCCGAGGCAGGCGGGGATCGACTCCTCCGTGCCGCGACCCGTCCCCCACAGGTCGAGCGGGTTCTCCGCGGTGAGCCCCGGGTCGAGGAGCGCCGTGAGCCGTTCGCGGGTCGCGTCCCCGATCGTGGCGAGCGGGACGCCCTCGCGGGCCGCCGCGTCGGCGAGCATCGCGCGCTCGCCGCCGGAGTCGTGCGCCGTCGCGAGCGCGCCGGGGCCGGCGCGGCGGCCCGCGAGGAGCAGCTCGCAGGTGTCCGCGAGCTCGTCGAGCGACTCGACCCGCGCGACGCCGAACGCATCGAAGAGCGCCTCGTACGCGCCGTCCTCCCCGGCGAGCGCGCCGGAGTGCGCGCGGACGAGTTCCCGCGTGCGTTCCTCGCGCCCGACCTTCAGGACGACGACCGGGATGTCGGCCTGCGCGGCCTGCGCGAGCGCGTCGCGGAACCCGATCGGGTCGCGCACGACCTCGAGGAAGAGCGCGACGACGCGGGTGCTCGGCAGCGCGAGCGCGTGCCGCAGGTAGTCCGACGCGGTCGTCGTCACCTCGAGCCCGGAGGACACGACGAGGTTGAACCCGAGGCCGCGGTCGTTGTGGAGGAGCGCCGAGAACGCCGACCCGGAGTGGCTGATGAAGGTGAGCCCGCCGCGACGGATCCCCGCGGGCTGGGAGAACCCGCAGACGCGCAGCCCCTCCTCGACGTTCAGGAAGCCCATGCCGTTCGGTCCGCAGATCGGGATGCCCGCGCCGCGGGCGAGCGCGCCGAGCCGCTCGGCGAGCGGGGCCCGCCCGTCGTCGGACTCCTCGTGCGCGCTCGCGAACACGACCGCCGAGCCCGCCCCCGCCGCGATCGCGGCCGCGAGCTGCTCCTCGAGCAGGGCGTTCGGGACCGCGAGCACCGCGACGTCGACGGGGCCGGCCTCGGCGATCCGCGGGACGCAGCGCAGCTCCCCGAGCCGCTCGTACTTCGGGTTCAACGGGACGACGCGGCCGGCGTAGCCGCCCTTGCGCAGCTCGATCAGGCAGCGTTCGCCGACGCTCCCCTGCCGCGCCGACGCGCCGACGATCGCGACGGAGCGCGCGGAGAGCATCCGCCGCAGCGCGAGGTCCGGGCCCCCCGCGGCCACGGCGCCGTGGCTACCCGCGCCGACCGATGGCGCGGTCGCGCTTCGCAGCTCGGAACGCCTGCCAGCCGGGGATCCCGATCACGCCGCCGCCGCCGTGGGTGGCCGACGAGCCGTGGTAGAGCCCCGGGACGGGCGTGCGGAAGTCCGCATAGCCGGGCGCCGGACGCATGTGGAACAGCTGGTCCACGGAGAGCTCGCCGTGGAAGATGTTCCCGCCGATGAGTCCGAGGTCTTGCTCCATGTCGTACGGGCCGATGACCTGACGCGCGATGATCGATCGGCGGAAGTTCGGCGCGAGCTCCGTGTAGCAGTCGATCGCGCGGTCGGCGTAGGCCTCGAGCTCCTCGCGGTGCGGCTCGTGCACCCAGTCGTCGGGCACCCACTGCGAGAACATCGAGAACTGGTGGACCCCCTCGGGCATGAGGGTCCGGTCGAGGGTCGTCGGGATCGTGCCGTCGACGAAGGGACGCTCCGCCCCCTTGCGGAGGTGGTGGGCGTCCTGGAACGCCCGCTCTGCGTACTCCGGCGACAGGCACATCTCGACCGAGCCGGTGTGGTGGTCCTGGAGGTTCGTGCCGGGCGCGGCGATGAAGTCGGGGAGCTCGGAGATCGCGAGGTTGATCTTCACGACGCCCGAGCGCGTGCGCCACCGCTCGATGTCGGTCACGAAGTCGTCGGGCAGGTGATCGCGGTCGATGAGGTTCAGGAACGCGATCTTCGGGTGGATCGTCGTGACGACGACCGGCGCGAGGATCTCCTCTCCACCGACGAGTTGCACCCCCGCCGCCTTCCCGCCGCGCACGAGGATCTTCTCGACCTTCGCGTCGAGGCGGATCTCCGCGCCGAACGAGGTCGCGGCGCGCGCGCAGGCGTCGGAGACCCCGCCCATGCCGCCCTCCTGGAAGCCCCAGCTGCCGAGGTGGCCGTCGCCGATGTCGCCGATCGAGTGGTGGAGCATCACGTACGCGGTGCCCGGCGAGTCCGGACCGGCCCACGTGCCGATGACGCCGTTCACGGTGAGCATCGCCTTCACGGCGTCGGACTCGAACCAGTCGCTCAGGAGGTCGCTGATGCTCATCGTGAACAGCCGCATGACGTCGCCGACCCCGCGCGTGCCGAGCCCGCGCGCCGCCCAGGCCGTCCGCAGCGTGTCGACGAGGTCGCCGGGGTGCATCGAACCGAGCTTCGGCGGGGTGCGGATGAGGAGCGGGCCGAGCGTGTTCGCGATCCCCGAGAGCCACGCGTCCCACTTCGGGATCGTCTCGGCGTCCTTCTTCGAGAACTGCGAGATCGCCTCGTAGTTCCGCTTCGCGTCGTCGGGGTAGATCTTGATCGCGCGCCCGTCGGGGAACGCCTGGAAGTACGGTCCGAACGGCGTCACCTTGTAGCCGTGGCGCTCGAGCTTCAGCTCCCGGATGATCGTCGGGGGCATGAGCGACATCACGTAGGAGTAGGTCGTCACCCGGAAGTCCGGATGCTCCGGCCAGGGGCTGCTCGTGTCCGCCGCGCCGCCGACCTTGTTCCGGGCCTCGAGGACGAGCGTCCGCGCCCCCGCGCGGGCGAAGTACGCGCCGCTGATGAGCCCGTTGTGCCCGCCGCCGATGATGATCGCGTCGTAGTTGCCCGCCATGGCTCCCACCTCCGCTGGCGAGCCTAGGGCCCGGTCGGAAGGCGGGTCAAACCTCCGGACGGCGGTCGGGTCAGTCGGGCCGGGGGCGCCCGTCAGGCGCGCGGCGGGGGCGCGAACCCGAGCCCCCAGGCGTCGGCGCCGCCGTCGACCGTGATGACCGAGCCGGTCACGTAGGCGCCCCCGGGCGAGGCGAGGAAGGCGATGAGCGAGCCGACCTCCTCGGGCAGGCCGGCGCGGCCGAGCGGGACGGAGGCGACCGCCTGCTCGATGACCTCGTCGCCGTAGCCGCGGAGGCCCTCGGTGTCGATGAGACCGCAGGCGATCGTCACCGCCCGGATCCCGTAGCGGCTCCACTCGATCGCGAGGCCGCCCGCGAGATTCTCGAGCGCGGCGCGGGCGGCCGAGGAGTGGATCATCATCGGCATCCCGCGACGCGGGCTGAACCCGATGAAGACGACGAGACCGCCGCGCTGCGGGATGAGCGCGCGCTCGCCGACGAGCCGCGTGAGGTCCCAGACGGCGTCGACGTTCAGGCGATGGACGGCGCGCCATCCCTTCAGCGAGATGTCCTCGGGGGCCGACATGAACTGCCCGCCCGCGTTGTTCACGAGGACGTCGATCCGACCGAAGCGCTCGAGCGTCGCGTCGACGAGCGCGACGACCTGCTCGGGCTCGCGGACGTCGGCCTCGACGGCGAGCACCTCCGCGCCGGCCTCCTCGCAGGCGGCCCGGGCCGCGTCGAGCGGCCCGGGCCGCCGTCCGCAGATCGCGACGCGCGCGCCCGTGCGCGCGAACGCGAGCGCGGTCGCGCGGCCGATGCCGGTGCCGCCCCCGGTGACGAGCGCGACCGCGCTCGCGTTCGCGTCGGCGGCGAGCGGGAACCGGAAGGGCGCGTCCACGGGAGGAGGCTACCCCGCGAGCGGCCCGACGCCGCGCTTGCCGAGCTGGTCGGCGACGATGTTGCGCTGGATCTCGGAGGTGCCCTCCCAGATGCGGTCGACGCGGAGCTCCCGGTAGAAGCGTTCCGCGACGTTCTCGCGCATGTAGCCGCGACCGCCGAAGATCTGCACGGCGCGGTCCGCGACGCGGCCGGCCATCTCGCTCGCGAAGAGCTTCGCCATCGAGCAGTGCGCGTGCTGGACCTTCGGGTCGACGCCCTCGTCGATCTCCTGCGCGGTCCGGTACGTCATGAGGCGCGCGGCCCAGAGTTCGGTGACGCTGTCGGCGAGCAGGTGCGCGATCGCCTGATGTTCCGCGATCGGTCGGCCGCCCTGGACGCGCTCGCGTGCGAACCGCCCGGCCTCGTCGACGAGGCGCTCCGCCGCGCCGCAGCACCGCGCGGCGATCATGAGCCGCTCGTAGCGGAACCACGCGTACGCGAAGTCCATCCCCGCGCCCTCGCCGCCGACGAGGTTCGCGGCGGGGACGCGCACGTCCTCGAACGCGAGGATCGCGTGGTGGTGCGCGTACGTGTGCGCGTAGGCGGGGACCCGCACGACGCGCAGGCCGTCCGCGGGCAGATCGACGATGAAGAGGCCGTGCGACCCGTCGGGGAGCTTCGCCTGGAAGAAGCAGAGCTGCGCGTGGTCGTACGACGTCACGTGCCACTTCACGCCGTTCAGGACGTAGCCGTCGCCGTCGCGCCGCGCGGTCGCCTCGATCGCGTCGACGTCGGAGCCCGCACCTTCCTCGGTGATCGCGTAGCACTCGAGGAGCTCGCCCCGCGCGATCGGCTCGAGGTAGCGGCGGACCTGCTCGGGGGTGAACGCCTCCATCGCCCACGACGGGCCGGGGTGCATCGTCCAGCCGAGGGCGTTCGTCGCACGGCCGGTCTGCTCGGCGACGAGGACCTGCTGGAACATCGTGAGCCCGGGGCCGCCGGCCTCCGGGGGGATCGCGATGCCGTAGAGCCCGCGCTCGAGGAGCCACGCCCGCTGGCGCTCGACCTCCCCGGCGGGGAGCTCGCCCCCGTGCTCCTCGGCGTAGCCCTCGAGGGGGATGAGGCCGTCCACCCACGCGCGGGCGAGGTCGCGGATCTCGCGGTCGCGGGCGCCCATCGGGAAGGTCACCGCCGGAGCATAGGTCGGGGCGCCCGGGCGGGTTGACGCTCCCCTCCCCGTGGCAGAGCCTTGTGGGCGTGAGCGCGATGGGGACGAGGTACTGGCGGGCGGCGGAGCCCCGGAGGTCCTACGGGGCGATCGTGGTCGGCGGCGGCGGGCACGGGCTCGCGACCGCGTACTACCTCGCGAGGAACCACGGGATCACCGACGTCGCCGTCCTCGAGCGCGGCTGGCTCGCCGGGGGCAACGTCGCCCGCAACACGACCGTCATCCGCTCGAACTACCTCTGGGACGAGAGCGCGGCGATCTACGAGCACTCGCTGAAGCTCTGGGAGAAGCTCGAGGCGGAACTCGACTTCGAGATGCAGTTCGACCAGCGGGGCGTCCTGAACCTCGCGCACCACCTCGGCGACCGCCGCTCCTCGATGCGCCGCGTCCACGCGAACCGCCTGAACGACATCGACGCCGAGTGGCTCGACGTCGACGCCGTGAAGGAGTTCTGCCCGATCGTGAACACCTCGCCGGACGTCCGCTACCCGGTCATCGGCGGCACGCTCCAGCGTCGCGGTGGCGTCGCACGCCACGACAAGGTCGCGTGGGGGTACGCGCGGGCCGCGGACCGGCTCGGCGTCGACATCATCGAGCACTGCGAGGTCACGGGCCTCGACATCGAGGATGGGACGATCCGCGGCGTCCGCACGTCGCGCGGCGACATCCGCGCCCCGAAGGTCGCGCTCGTGGCCGCGGGCCACTCCTCGATCCTCGCGGAGATGGCGGGCATCCGCCTGCCGATCCAGTCGCACCCGCTCCAGGCGCTCGTCTCGACGCTCCACGACCCGGTGCTCGACTGCGTCGTCATGTCGAACGCGGTCCACGTCTACGTCTCGCAGGCCGACAAGGGCGAGCTCGTCATGGGCGCGGGCATCGACCCCTACAACTCGTACGCGCAGCGCGGCTCGTTCCACGTGATCGAGGCGCAGATGGCCGCGGCCGTGGAACTGTTCCCGGTGTTCGCGCACGCGAAGCTCCTGCGCACGTGGGGCGGCATCGTCGACGTCTCGCCGGACGCCTCGCCGATCCTCTCGCTCACCCCGGTCTCGGGCCTGTACCTGAACTGCGGCTGGGGCACCGGCGGGTTCAAGGCGACGCCGGGGTCGGGGTGGGTGTTCGCCGACACCGTCGCGAACGACCGACCGCACCCGCTCGCCGAGGCGTTCGGGCTCGGACGGTTCACGACCGGCGCGCTCATCGACGAGCACGGCGCCGCCGCCGTCGCGCACTGAGGCGCGGCGATGCTGCGGATCGACTGCCCCCACTGCGGACCCCGCGACGAGGTCGAGTTCCGCTACGGCGGCCAGGCGCACCTCGCGTACCCGGCCGACCCCGACGCCCTGTCCGACGCGGCCTGGGCCGAGTTCCTCTTCCTGCGCGACAACCCGAAGGGACCCTGGCGCGAGCGCTGGTACCACGCGGCCGGCTGCCGCCGGTGGTTCAACGCGGTGCGCGACACCGCGACCCACGCGTTCGGACCGACGTACGGGATCGGCGCGACGCCGCCTGGGGAGGACGCGTGAGGCTCCCCGTCGGCGGCCGGGACCTCGACCGGTCGCGTCCGCTGCGCTTCACGTTCGACGGCCGCCCGCTCGAAGGCTTCGCGTGCGACACGCTCGCGTCCGCGCTCCTCGCGAACGACGTCGCGGTCGTCGGCCCGAGCCCGATCCTCGGGCGGCCGCGCGGCATCACGAGCGCCGGCGTCGAGGAGAGCACGGCCTTCGTCGAGGTCCTCGCGCCGTGGTTCGACCCGATCGTCGCGGCGCCCGCGGTGCCGCTCGTCGAGGGCCTCGTCGCGAACCCGCGGCCGGGCACCGGGCGGCTCGACCCCGACCGGCCGCCGCTCCGCGGCCTCCATCGTTCGATCCACGTCGAGACGCTCGTCGTCGGCGGCGGGCTCTCCGGGCTCCGCGCCGCCGCGGCGGCGGCCGACCGCGGCGACCGGGTCCTCCTGTGCGACGAGCGCCTCGCGTTCGGCGGGACCTCGCTCCCCTTCGCCGACGCCGAGGGTGCCGGTCCCGAGGCCCGCGAGGCGCTCGTCGCGCGGCTGCGCGGCGCGCCGGACGTGACGCTGCTCTCCGACACGACGGCGACGGGGATCTACGACCAGGGCTCCGCGGTCCTCGAGGAACGCGGGACCTCGGACCGGCGCGTCGTCTGGCACGTGCGCGCCGGTCGCGTGATCCTCGCGACCGGCGCGCACGAGCGGCCGATCGCCTTCGCCGGCAACGATCGCCCCGGCGTGATGTTCGCCTCCGCGGCGCGAACGTACGTCGAGCGCCACGGGGTCCTGCCGGGGCGACGCGCCGTCCTGTTCACGACGAACGACGCCGGGCTCGCGTCGGCCGCGGTCCTCCGGGACGCCGGCGCCGAGCTCGTCGCGGTGGCCGACGCGCGCGCGGGCGCCGTCGTCGTCGGCACCGAGGGCGACCCCCGACTCACCACCGTGCTCGTGCGCGATGCCGACGGCGCGGAGCGCCGCGTCGAGGCCGACCTCCTCCTCGTCGCCGGCGGGTGGAACCCGACGCTCCAGCTCCTGCGGACGGTCGGCGGGGGTCTGCGCTTCGACGAGGAGCGCTCCGCCTTCGTCCCGGACGGGACCGGTCCCGCCTGGCTCGAGGTCGTGGGCGGCGCGGCCGGCGACGGCATCGCGCCCGCCCCCGCGCTCTGGTGGGTGCCGGGCGACGACCTCACGACGCACTTCGTCGATCTCCAGCGCGACGAGACGGTCGCCGACGTCCTCGAGGCGGTCGGCGACGGGCTGCGGTCCGTCGAACACGTGAAGCGCGCGACGTACATCGGCACCGCCCTCGACCAGGGCCGCACGAGCGGCGCGCTCACCGCGGGCATCGTGAACGCGGCGCTCGGCGCGGGCGCCGGCGCGCAGGGCCCGACGAACGCGCGCCCGCCGTACACGCCCGTCCCGTTCTCCGTCCTCGCCGGCCCGTTCCGCGGGAACCTCATCGACCCGGTCCGCACGACGGTGATCCACCCCTGGCACGTCGCGCGCGGCGCGGTCTTCGAGGACGTCGGCCAGTGGAAGCGCCCGTGGGCGTTCCCGCTGCCGGGTGAGGACCCCGACGACGCGGTCGCGCGCGAGTGCGAGGCGGTCCGAACCGCGGCGGGAGCGCTCGACGCCTCGACGCTCGGGAAGATCGAGGTCGTCGGCCCGGACGCGGCGACGTTCCTCGACCGGATCTACGCGAACCGGATGTCGACCCTGCGCGTGGGACGGATCCGCTACGGCCTCATGCTCGGCCTCGACGGCATGGTGATGGACGACGGCGTGGCGATGCGCCTGGCCGACGATCGGTACGTCGTGACGACGACGACGGGCGGTGCCGCCCGGGTGCTCGACCACCTCGAGGAATGGCTCCAGACCGAGTGGACCGACCTGTGCGTGTACTGCACCTCCGTCACGGAGCAGTGGGCCGTCGTCGCGCTCGCGGGACCGCGGTCGCGCGAGGTGCTCGCCGCCGCCGGCGCCGACCTCGACCTCGACGACGACGCGTTCCCGCCGATGGCGTTCCGCGACGCAACGGTGGCCGGACTGCCGGTCCGCGTCGCGCGCGTGAGCTTCACCGGGGAACGCTCGTACGAGCTCCACGTGACGGCCGACCGCGGTCTCGCGCTCTGGGAGGCCGTGTTCGCCGCCGGCGCCGACCTCGGCATCGCGCCGTACGGCACGGAGGCGATGCACGTGCTCCGCGCGGAGAAGGGGTTCGTCATCGTCGGCCAGGAGACCGACGGGACCGTGACGCCCGACGACCTCGGGCTCGGCGGGATGGTGGACCTCGGCAAGGGCGACTTCGTCGGCCGCCGCTCGCTCGCCCGCACCGACACGGCGCGGCCGGGGAGGAAGCAGCTCGTCGGGCTCCTGCCCGTCGACCCCTCGGCGCTCATTCCCGAGGGGGCGCAGATCGTCCTCGAGGACACCGGCCGGGTCCCGATGCCGATGATCGGGCACGTCACGTCGAGCTACCGCAGTCCCGCGCTCGGGCGCACGTTCGCCCTCGCGATGCTCGCGGGCGGACGCGACCTCCTCGGTCGCACGGTCCGCGCGCCGCTGCCGGACGGCACGATCGACGCGGTCGTGACCGCGCCGGTGTTCCTCGACCCGGAGGGGGCACGCGTCCGTGGCTGACCTCCGCATCGCACCCGTCGCGCTCGCGCAGGTGGACCTGCGCACCGCCGACCCGTCCCGCTCCCCGATCGCACTGCCCGGAGCGAACCGCTGGCTCGCCGACGGCGACCGCGAGGCGATCTGGCTCGGGCCGGACGAGTGGCTCGTCGTCGGTCCGCCCGGGACCGCGGCGGCGATCGCCGCCGACCTCGGCGCGGCGTACGCGGGGACGCACGCGTCGATCGTCGACGTCTCCGCGAACCGCGTGGCCTACGACCTCGCGGGCGCCGACGTCCGCGACGTGCTCGCGCTCGGGTGCACGATCGACGTCCATCCGACCCGCTGGCGAGAGGGCGATTGCGCGCAGACGCTCTTCGGTCGCGGGGGGGGGGGGGTGGCGGGGGGAGCAGACAGAAACACAAAACCCCCCCTCCCCCC
>JBJTYK010000035.1:0-4132 GCA_046082745.1 Actinomycetota bacterium
TCCTTCTACACGATGCTCCGCCTGCGGCGGACCGGTGACCACCTCGTGTGCATCTGCACGAACCTCGCGTGCGCGCTCCGCGGCGCGAACGACCTCCTCGAGGCGGCGCGCGAGGCGATCGCGCCCGACGCGTCGGGGACCGACGCCGAGGGTCGGGTGACGGTCGTCGAGGAGGAGTGCCTCGGCGCCTGCGACGCGGCGCCGGTCGTCCAGGTGAACGTCGCCAACGTCGACCGGGTGACCCGCGAGGGGCTTCTCGCGATCCTCGACGGGCTCCGGCGGGGCGAGGTCCCGACGCCGTCCCGCGGGGAGATCCCCGCCGACTTCCGCGCCGCCTCCCGCGTCCTCGCGGGGCTCGAGGGCGGTGTCGCGACCGAGCCCCGCCCCGTCCACGCGCCCGCGCCGGGGGTCCGATGAACGCGCGCGTCATCACCGCGCGGTGGGACGAGCCGGGCACCGTCTGGCTCGACCGCTACGAGGCGACGGGCGGCCTCGCGGGGCTCCGCGCCGCCCTCGCGAAGTCCCCGGCGGAGGTCATCGAGACCGTGAAGGCCTCGGGGCTCCGCGGCCGCGGCGGCGCGGGGTTCCCGACCGGCGTGAAGTGGTCGTTCGTGCCGCAGGACACCGGCAAGCCCACGTACCTCGTCGTGAACTTCGACGAGTCCGAGCCCGGGACGTTCAACAACCGGGAGATCGTCGAGCGCGACCCGCACGGGTTCCTCGAGGGCGTCGTCATCGCCGCGTACGCGATCGGCTGCCGCGCGGCCTTCATCTATTGCCGCGGCGAGTACCTGCACCCCGGGAGCGTGCTCGAGCGCGCGATCGGCGAGCTCTACGCGCGCGGCATCCTCGGTCCCGACGTCCTCGGCAGCGGCTTCGCGCTCGACGTCGTCCTCCACCGCGGCGCCGGCGCGTACATCTGCGGCGAGGAGACCGCGCTCCTGTCCTCGCTCGAGGGCTACCGCGGCCAGCCGCGCCTGCGTCCGCCGTTCCCCGCGGTCGAGGGCCTCTACGCGTGTCCGACGGCGATCAACAACGTCGAGACGCTCGCGAACGTCCCGCACATCCTCGCCCGCGGACCCGAGTGGTACGCGTCGATCGGCACCGAGAAGTCGCCCGGCACGAAGATCTTCTCGGTCTCCGGGAAGGTCGAGCGGCCCGGGAACTACGAGGTGCCGATGGGGACGCCGGCCCGCGTCGTCATCGAGGACCTCGCCGGCGGGATCCTCGATGGTCGCCGGCTGAAGGCCTGGACGCCGGGCGGATCCTCGACGCCGTTCCTCACCGCCGAGCACCTCGACGTCGGCCTCGACTTCGAGTCCGTCGCGGCCGCGGGCTCGCTCCTCGGGACCGGCGCGATCATGGTCTGCGACGAGCGCGACTGCATGGTCGCGGTCGCCGAGCGGCTGCTGCGCTTCTACGCCCACGAATCGTGCGGCAAGTGCACGCCGTGCCGCGAGGGCACGTGGTGGGTGACGCGGGTGCTCGGCCGCATCGAGTCGGGGTCGGGACGCGCCGAGGACCTCCCGCTCCTCGAGGAGGTCGGCGGCAACATCCTCTTCAAGGCGTTCTGCGCACTCGCGGACGGCGCGGTGTCGCCGATCTCCTCGACGCTGCGCCACTTCCGCGACGAGTACGAGGCCCACGTGCGCGAGGGGCGTTGCCCGACGGGGCGGGCGCACCCGGCGCCGCCCGCCGAGGTCGAGGTTGTCGCGGCGCCGGGTGCGCCCGCCCCGATCCCGCTCTCGGAGGTGCTCCGGTGAGCGCGCCCGTCCGCGTCACAATCGACGGCCATGAGGTCGAGGTCCCCGCGGGGACGCTCATCATCCGCGCGGCCGAGCAGGTCGGCATCGAGATCCCGCGCTTCTGCGAGCACCCGCTCCTCGAGCCGATCGGCGCGTGCCGCCAGTGCTACGTCGAGGTCGAGGGCCAGAGGAAGCTCGTCACCTCCTGCACGACGCCGGTCGCGCCCGGGATGGTCGTCCGCACGCAGAACGCGTCCGAGGAGGCGCGGACCGCGCAGGTCGCGAACCTCGAGTTCCTCCTGCTGAACCACCCGCTCGACTGCCCGATCTGCGACCGCGGCGGCGAGTGTCCGCTCCAGGACCAGGCGATGGCGTTCGGTCCGGGGGAGAGCCGCTACACCGAGCCGAAGCGCACGTACCGCAAGCCGATCGCGCTCTCGCCGCTCGTCGGCCTCGACCGCGAGCGCTGCGTGCTCTGCACGCGGTGCACCCGCTTCTGCGATCAGATCTCCGGCGACCGCTTCCTCGAGCTCTTCGAGCGCGGCGCCGCGGAGCAGGTCGGCATCGCCGCGGGCGAGGACTTCCGCTCGCCGTTCTCCGGGAACACCGTGCAGATCTGCCCGGTCGGCGCGCTCACCTCGACCTCGTACCGCTTCGCGGCGCGCCCGTTCGACCTGCAGGTCGGCGACTCGGTCTGCCCGCACTGCGCGGCCGGCTGCAGCCTCCGCGTCGACCTGCGCCGCGGCGAGGTCGTGCGCCACCTCGCGCGCGACGACATGGACGTGAACGACACGTGGCTCTGCGACAAGGGGCGCTACGCGTTCCGTTTCCCGGACGCCGCCGACCGCGTGACGACGCCCCTCCTGCGCGAACGCGGACTCGAGCCGGTCTCCTTCGGCGAGGCGCTCGCCGCGGTCGCGCGCGCGACCGCCGGGCGCCGGGTCGCGTTCCTCGTCGGCGGCCGGGTCTGCGACGAGGACGCCTACGCGCTCGCGAAGCTCGCGCGGACCGCCTACCGGACGAACGACATCGATCACCGGCGCCTGCCCGGCGGCCCCGCCGCCGAGGCGTCGGTCGCGGCGCGCCCGATGGAGACGACGTACGCCGACGTCGAGGCGGCCCGCGCGATCCTCGTCGTCGGGCTCGACGCCGAGCAGGAACTGCCGATCCTCCACCTCCGGCTGCGCAAGGCGGCGCGCGCGGGCGCGCGGATCGCCGTCGTCCACCCGCGCCGCACGCGGCTCCACGACGTCGCGACGCACACGCTCGTCGCCCCCGGCGGTGAGGGGACGCTCCTCGCGGCGGCGGCCGCGGGACGTCCGAGCGGCGACCCGGTCCTCGACGCGGCCGCCGCCGCGCTCCGCGAGGCGGGCGACGCGGGCGTCGTCATCGCGGGGGAGCGGCTCGACCCCGCCGCCCAGGACCTCGCGCTCGCGCTCGCCCGCGCCACCGGCGCGCGCTTCGCGCTCGCCAGTCGCCGCGCGAACGACCGGGGCGCGCTCCGGTCGGGCGTGCACCCGACGCTCCTTCCCGGCGGCCGCGCCGTCGGGGGCCCCGCCGCCGCCGAGGTCGAGGCCCGGTGGGGTTCGCTCGCCGGGCTCGCCGCGGGCCGGGCGACGCGCGCGATCCTCGAGGCGTGCGCGGCGCGCGAGGTCGACGCGCTCTTCCTCGTCGGCATCGACCCGCTCGTCGACCTCCCGGACGGCGACCTCGCGCGCCGCGCCCTCGAGAACGTCCCGTTCAAGGTCGTGCAGTCGCTCGAGCTCGGCGAGCTCGAGCCGTTCGCCGACGTCTTCCTGCCCGCCGCCGCGTTCCTCGAGAAGGACGCCCACGTGACCGACTGGGAGGGCCGCGCGCGGCGCCTCCGTCCGGTGCGCGGCGTCGCCGGGCTCGCGCGGCCCGACTGGCAGATCGCCGCGGAGCTCGCGCGCGCGCTCGGGTCGGACCTCGGGTTCGACTCCCTCGACGCGCTGCGCGAGGAGCTCGGCGCGCTCCTCGCCCCGACCGACGCCGCGACCCCCGCCGTCCCCGCGCCCGCCGCGGCCACCGCCCCGACGCCGCCGGCGGACGGCGTCGTGCTGTTCACGTATCCGCTCCTCGTCGACGAAGGACGTCTCGCGCGCGGCGCGGACGAGCTCCACGCCGCGCTCGGCGAGCCCGCGTTCCTCGAGGTCGGTCCCGACGACGCCGCGCGACTCGGCCTCGCCGACGGCGCGCTCGCGCGCGTGCGGACCGACGTCGGCGAGGCCGAGCTCCCGGTCCGCGTCTCGCGCCACGTCGCGGCCGGCGCCGCGTTCGTGCCGTTCAACAACCCCGGCCTGCGGGCGAACGCGCTCCTGTCCGGCGGGATGGTCGCGGCCGCGACCGTCGTCCCGGCGGGGGCCCCC
>JBJTYK010000036.1:0-7477 GCA_046082745.1 Actinomycetota bacterium
GCGGCGACCTCGCGGACCTCCGCCGCCCGCGACCTCGGCCTCGATCCCGCAGCGCCGACGCTCGTGGTCCTCGGCGGGAGCCTCGGCGCGGCACGCATCAACGAGGCGGTCGCCGCCGCGGCCTCCCGCCTCGTCGGCACCCAGGTGCTCGTCCTCGCGGGGGTCGCCCACGCCGACGCGCTCCGGGTCCGGCTCCCGGCGTCGGTCCGCGTCGAGGGGTTCCTCGATCGGATGGAGCTCGCCTACGCGGTCGCGGACGCGGTCGTGGCCCGCGCTGGCGCGACGACCTGCGCGGAGCTCGCGCTCTGCGGGATCCCTGCCATCCTCGTGCCGTACCCCCACGCGACGGCCCGCCACCAGGAGGCGAACGCCCGGGCGCTCGAGGTCGCGGGGGCCGCGGAGGTCGTCATGGATGAACGGCTCGACGGCGCGACGCTCGCGGATCGCGCCCTCGCGCTCCTCGCCGATCCGACGCGGCGTTCGGCGATGGCCGCCGCCGGACGGGCGTGGTCGCGTCCGGATGCCGCGGCCGCGCTCGCGGCCCTCGTTCGGAGCGTGGCGTGAGGACCTACGTCGCGCCGGCCGGCAGCATCCCGACCCTCGAGGTCCCCGACCTGTCGACCGTCCGCTCGCTCCACCTCGTCGGCATCGGGGGATCGGGCATGCGGAACATCGCCCGGGTCCTCGCGGCGCGCGGGCACGTGGTCACGGGCTCGGACCTGAAGGAATCGGGCGCCGTGCGGTCGCTCCGGGAGGCGGGCATCGCCGTCACCGTCGGCCACGCGGCCGGAAACGTCGGCGCCGTCGACGCGGTCGTCACCTCGAGCGCGATCGCCGAGGCCAACCCGGAACTCGTCGCGGCGCGGTCGCGGGGGGTGCCCGTCTGGACCCGCGCGCAGGCCCTCGCCGCGCTCACCGTCGGTTCCCGCACCCTCGCGGTGACGGGGACCCACGGCAAGACCACCACGACCTCGATGCTCGCCCTCGTCCTCGAACGCGCCGGGACGGACCCCTCCTACGTGATCGGCGGCGAGCCGAACGAGACCGGCGGGGGCGCCCGGTCGGGGAGCGGCGACCTCTTCGTGGTCGAGGGAGACGAGAGCGACGGCTCCTTCCTGCTCCTGCGTCCCGAGGTCGGCATCGTCACGAACGTGGAGGTCGACCACGTCGACTTCTACCGCGGCGGCATCGAGGAGATCGAGGCGGCGTTCGCGGCGTTCGCGGAGCGCTGCGGCCAGGTCCTCGTGTGCGCCGACGATGCCCGAGCGATGTCGGCGACCGATGACCACGCCCGGGTCACCTACGGCTCCTCGCCCGCCGCGGACGTCCGCGTCGAGACGACCGACCTCGGTCCGTCCGGCGCCCGCGGCCGCCTCACCGTGGACGGCGAGGCCTACGACCTGCGGATCGGCGTCGACGGCGCCCACAACCTCGCGAACGCGGCCGCCGCGGTCGCCGCCGCTGCGCTCGTCGGGGTCGATCCGGCGGCGGCGATCGCGGCCCTCGCGGAGTTCACCGGCGTGCACCGGCGCTTCGAGCGCCGCGGCGGCGCCCGCGGCGCTCAGTTCTACGACGACTACGGCCACGTCCCGACCGAGCTCGCGGTGACTCTCGCGACCGCGGGTCGAACCGGCGCCCGACGGGTCATCGCGGTCTTCCAGCCCCATCGCTACTCCCGGACGCAGGCGCTGTGGCGCGAACTCGGCGCGAGCCTCGTGGAGGCGGACGTGGTCGTCGTGACCGACGTGTACGGCGCCGAGCAGCAGCCGATCCCCGGCGTCACGGGCAAGCTCGTCGTCCGCGGCGTCGCGGAGGCGGACCCCGGCCAGCGAGTCGTCTACCTGCCCCATCGTGGTGACGTCGTCCGCTTCCTCGACCGGGAGGTCCGCTCGGGCGACCTCGTCGTCACGATGGGGTGCGGCGACGTCTGGATGCTCGGCGACGCGGCGCTCGCCGCGATCGGGGCCGACGCGTGAGCGGGGGCGTCGCCGCCGCGGCCGAGATCCTCCGCGCAGCGTGCGGCGACCGCCTGCGCGAACGCGTGTCGATCGCCCCGCTCACGACCTTCCGTCTCGGCGGACCGGCGGCGCTCTACCTCGAACCCGAGTCGCTCGACGACCTCCGCGCCATCGCGCGCGCCGTCGCGGCGACGGACATCGCGGTCGTGGTCCTCGGGAAGGGCTCGAACGTCCTCGTCTCGGACGCCGGCGTCGATGGGCTCGTCCTGCGGCTCGGCCGCGGCTTCCGGTGGGCCGCCCGCGAGGGGTCGCATCTCACCGCCGGCGGCGCGATGCCGCTCCCCGCCCTCGCCGGGATCGCGCTGTCGCACGGCCTCGCGGGACTCGAGTTCGGCATCGCGATCCCGGCGACCCTCGGGGGCGCGGTCCGGATGAACGCGGGCGCCCACGGCCGCTCGCTCGCCGACGTCGTCGAGCGGGTCGACGTCTTCGACCTCCGCGACGGAGGCGTCCGGTCGGTCGAGGCGCCGGACGCCGGGTTCCGGTACCGGGGCTCGGAGTTCGGGGAGTCCGCCGTCGTCGTCGGGGCGAGGCTCGGACTCGAGCCGGGCGACCGCGATGCGATCCGGACCCGGATGGATGAGGCCCGCGCCTGGCGTCGGGAGACCCAACCGGTCGCCGAGCCGAACTGCGGCAGCGTCTTCAAGAACCCCGAGGGTGCCCACGCCGCCCGGCTCGTCGAGGAGGCCGGCTGCAAGGGCCTCGCGGTGGGCGGCGCATCCGTCTCCCGGAAGCACGCGAACTTCATCGTGGCGGGGGAGGGGGCCAGGGCCGACGACGTCGCCCGCCTCATCGCGGCGGTCCGCGACGCCGTCCGCGAGCGGACGGGGATCGAGCTCGAGCCCGAGGTGCGCTTCCTCGGCGCCTTCGACGCGCGCTCCTGACTCGCAGGTTCTGCCACGACTGCGAACAACGAGCGCCATGACACCCTTGACGCGGGTGCCTCCCGTGTGTAATGTCTCGACTTCAAAGTGAGGTAGATATAACAATCAAGTTGAAGTTGAGATTGAGCCTTGTGCCTGTGAAGCCTCGAGATGAAGCGCGAGACGCACGGCGGACGGCTCGGAGGGCTTGAGCCATGAAGATGGATCCTCAGAACTACCTGGCGGTCATCAAGGTGGTCGGCGTCGGCGGCGGTGGCGTGAACGCCATCAACCGGATGGTCGAGGGCGGCCTCCGCGGCGTCGAGTTCGTGGCGATCAACACCGACGCCCAGACCCTCCTCATGTCCGACGCCGAGGTGAAGCTCGACATCGGTCGGGCGACCACCCGCGGCCTCGGAGCCGGCTCCGACCCGGAGATCGGGAAGGCCGCCGCCGAGGAGCACCGCGAGGAGATCGGCGAGGTCCTGAAGGGCGCCGACATGGTCTTCATCACCGCCGGCGAGGGCGGGGGCACCGGCACCGGCGCCTCCCCGGTCGTCGCGGAGGTCGCGAAGGAACTCGGCGCCCTCACGATCGGCGTCGTCACCCGGCCGTTCCAGTTCGAGGGCCGCCGTCGCGCCACGCAGGCCGACCTCGGCATCGCGGAACTGAAGAAGGTCGTCGACACGCTCATCGTCGTTCCCAACGACCGGCTCCTCCAGGTCTCCGACCAGAACACCCCGATCCTCGACGCGTTCCGGATGGCCGACCAGGTCCTCTTCCAGGGCGTGGACGGCATCACGTCGCTCATCACGACGCCGGGACTCATCAACCTCGACTTCGCGGACGTCCGCGCGGTCATGCGTGGCGCCGGTTCCGCGCTCATGGGCATCGGCTACGGGTCGGGCTCCGATCGGGCCGAGGTCGCGGCGCGCGCCGCCGTGTCCTCGCCGCTCCTCGAGTCCTCGATCGAGGGCGCGCGCGGCGTGCTCCTCGCCGTCGCGGGTCCGACGGACCTCAGCCTCCACGAGGTGACGCGCGCCGCCGACCTCATCACCCGCTTCGCCCACCCCGACGCGACGATCATCTTCGGCGCGGTCGTGGACGATGCGGTCGGCGACCAGGTGCGGGTGACCGTCATCGCCGCGGGGTTCGACCGGCTCCTGCCGGCCGCGGGCTCCCGCGACGGACAGTCGCGCGCGTCGCGGCTCCTCGAGGACCGCCCGATCGATCCCTTCGTCGGCGAGACCCAGGAGGACCCCGCGCCCACGACGCCGCTGCCCGCGGCGTTCCTCGCGGACGAGGACGACGTCTTCCAGACGGGCGGCGACAGCCTGCCGCTCGACCCGGAGGACGACCTCGACATCCCGGACTTCCTGAAGGGCTGACGCGCTCCGGGAGGACGGACCCGGCGGCGGAGGCGACCTTCCCCCGCCTCCCGCCGGGAACCCGTCCTCCCCGGGGTCATCCCCGATGCCCGTCGACCCCGCCGCGCGACTCGCGGAGGTCCGCGACCGGATCGGTGCCGCGTGCGCCCGCGTCGGTCGCGACCCGGATGACGTGACGATCGTCGGAGCCACGAAGCGCGTGCCGATCGAGCGGGTCGCCGCCGCGTTCGAGGCGGGCCTGCGGGACGTCGGTGAGAACGACGCCCGCGAGCTCCGGAAGCGGGCCCCGCTCCTGCCCGCGGCCACGTGGCACTACCTCGGCCCCCTCCAGTCGGGGTCGGCCCGGCTCGTCGCCGAGCACGCCGCGGTCGTCCACACGATCGCGCCCGGCGGTGGCCTCGAGCGCCTCTCGACCCGGCTCGCCGCCACGGGCCGCGAGCTCCGCGGGCTCGTCCAGGTGGACTTCACCGGGTCCCGGAACGGCGTCGCTCCCGAGGAGCTTCCGGCGTTCGCGCATGCGGCGGAGGCGCTCCCGGGCATCCATCTCGTTGGCCTCATGACGATCGCCCCGCTCGACCCCGACCCCGAGGCGGCCCGACCGGCCTTCCGGGCCCTCCGGGCCCTCGCCGAGGGGCTGCGGGGAACCGTGCCCGGGGTGCTTGCACTGAGCATGGGAATGTCGCTGGATTACGAGGTCGCGGTCGAGGAAGGGGCTACGATGGTGCGGTTGGGCACCGCGCTCTTCGGCGACCGCCCGGAGACGAACTAGGGGGTTCCATGGCGACCGTGTGGAAGAAGACCCTGAACTACCTCGGCCTCGTCGAGGAGGACGACCTCGACGCCTACGAGCGCGTCCAGCAGCGCGCGCCGGAGCCCGAGGTCCGCCGGTTCTCCCGCCCGACCGCCGTGCGCACGCTCCCCGCCGAGCCGGAACTCACCGTCCGTACGCTCGCGACCCCGCGCGCGACCGCCTCCTCGATCCACAAGGCCGAGCCGAAGCGCTTCGACGACATCCGCGAGGTCGCGGACCGGTACAAGGAGGGCGTGCCGGTCATCATGAACCTCCAGGGCACGGAGGACGTCGTGAGCCGCCGCCTCATCGACTTCGCCTCGGGGCTCGTCTACGCGCACGACGGCAAGCTCGAGCAGGTGGCGACGCGGGTCTTCCTCCTCACCCCGGCGAACATGGAGGTCTCCGCGGAGGACCGCGAGCGCCTCGCGGGCGGCGGCTTCTACAACCAGTTCTGATCGGCGCGCTCGCGGCATCGCCGCTCGTCGAGATCCCCTGCGCGATCCTCTCGGCGTATTCGCTCGTCCTGCTCGCCTACGTCGTCCTCTCGTGGGCGACGCTCTTCGGGTTCCGTCCCCCGGTCGACGGCCCGGTGCGGGCGCTCGTCGACCTCCTCCACGTCCTCACGCAACCGGTGCTCGGACCGCTCCGGAGTATGATGCCGCCCGTCCGCGCCGGGGGGGTCGGCCTCGACCTCTCCGTCGTGGCGGCGTTCGTGATCCTGTGGATCGCGCAGTCCGCGCTCGGATGTTGACGGAGGGGCGATGTTCGGTCGGACGAGACGGGGAGAGGAACGCGATGGGGCGCGCGCCGAAGCGCGGGCCGGCGGGCGCCTGACGCCGGTCGACGTCCAGGGCGTGCAGTTCCGCCTCGCCTTCCGGGGTTACAACGAACGCGACGTCGACGCGTTCCTCGACCGCGTGACCGAGGACCTCGCGGCCCGGATCGAGGAGCGCGAGCAGTTGCTGCGTGCCGGGGGCGGCGCCGAGGGCGCCGCGGCGAGCGGCGACTTCGGCGCCGCCCGCACCGAGGCCGACGCGATCGTCGCCCGCGCCCATGCGGAGGCGAGCGAGATCCTCCGCGCCGCGATGGCGCAGGCATCCGCGCTCCGCTCGGTGGGCGCCGACGGGGCGGACGCGCGCGCGAGCCTCGCGCCGTTCCTGAACCGCGAACGCGACTTCCTCGCCCGCATCGGCGAGATCGTCCAGTCCCACGCCGAGGAGATCCGCGCGATGGTGATGGCGCTCCGCGCCGCCGCGCCGGAGCGCTCCACCGAGGCGCCGGAGTTCGGCTCCGCCCGGAGCGAGGGCTGAGGCGCGGCGCCACGCCGCTCTACGCGGCGGCGGGCGTGCTCCTCGCGCTCGGCGCCGGCTCGTCGCTCCTCGGGCTCGCGGCGTCGTCGCGCGACGCGCTCGTCACCGGGTTCCTCGCGAGCCTCGCGGCGATCCTGCTGCTCGTGACCGGGGCCGTGCGCTCAGGCCCGTCGCAGCGAGACCGCCAGCGCTGAACCCTCGACGGTCGCGTCCTCCGCGTGCGCGGGGGCGTCGAGCGCCACGTCCGACACCGACGTCGCGAGCACCTCGCCGGCGATCGTCGCCCGATGCGCGTCGATGGCGGCGGCGAGATCGCCGACCGCCCCGAGTCCGAGGACGATGCGGTCGCCGACCTCGAGGCCGGCCGCCTTCCGGGCGTCCTGGACGACCCGGATGACCTCGCGGGCGAGCCCCTCGCGCCGGAGGTCGTCGTCGAGCGCGAGCTCGAGCTCCACGGCGAGCGCGCCGTCGCTCGCCGAACCCCAGCCCTCGCGACCGACCTGGACGAGCTCGACCTCGTCGGGCCCGATCTCGACAGCGCCGCCCTCCGCCGCGATCGTCACGCGCTCGCCGGCCGCGAGGCGGGCCGCGAGCGTGCCGTCGTCGGCGGCGAGCGCCTCGGCGACCGAGCGCACCGCGGGGCCGAGCCGGCGGCCGAGGACGCGGAAGTCCGGCTTCGCGCGTACCGCGCCGACGCCCGCCTCCGCCGCGGCGAGCACCACCTCGCGCACGTTCAGTTCCTCGGCGACGAGCGGCAGCAGTGCGTCGAGCGCGGGGGCGTGGCGGAGGCCACGGACGACCGCGCGCGCGAGCGGCTGTCGCACGCGGACCTTCGCGTCCGTGCGGACGCGACGCCCGAGCTCGACGATCGCGCGGGCATCGGCCATCGCCGCCTCGAGGGCGTCGTCGAGCTGCGCGTCGTGGGGGAGCGGGTAGTCGGACAGGTGCACCGAGTCGGGCGCGCCGTCGCGCCCGGCCGCGAGGTTCCGCCAGATCGCGTCGGCGACGAAGGGCGTGAACGGCGCGAGGAGTCCGGCGACGGTCACGAGGCAGCTCCGCAGGGTCGCGAATGCGGCGCGCGCGTCGGCGCCGCCCTCGCCGCCCG
>JBJTYK010000037.1:0-2155 GCA_046082745.1 Actinomycetota bacterium
GTCCCCCGGCGCGCGCATCCGGAACGCCCACCCCATCCGCACCTCGATCGCGTCGGGGCCGAGCACGACCCGGGAGCCCGCGGGGGTGAGCCCGCAGAGCACGAGCGCGAGGCCGGGTCGGCTGAATCGGATCGGGAACACGCGCCCCGCGACCGTCACAGTTCGGCCATCACCGCTTCGGGGATGTCGAAGTTCGCGTAGACGTTCTGGACGTCGTCGAGGTCCTCGAGCGCCTCCACGAGGTTCAGCACCTGCTTCGCCTCGCCGCCGGTGACCGGGATCGTCGTCTGCGGCACCATCGTGAGTTCCGCGGAGAAGACCGGGATGCCCGCCGCGACGATGCCGCCCTCGACGCGCTTGAACGCGGCGGGCTCGGTCACGACCTCCCAGGAGCTCTCGGCGTCGCGGACGTCCTCCGCCCCGGACTCGAGGGCGACCTCGAGGAGGCGCTCCTCGTCGGGCCAGGCATCCTTCTCGACGACGATGACGCCGCGGCGTTGGAACATCCAGAGGGTGTTCCCGGACTCTCCGAGGTTCCCGTTGTTGCGGGTGAAGGCGTGGCGGACCTCCTGCGCGGTGCGGTTGCGGTTGTCGGTGAGCGCCTCGACGACGAGCGCGATGCCGCCCGTCGCGTAGCCCTCGTAGACGACCTCCTCGTAGCGCGTCGCGCCGCCGTCCTCGCCGGTCCCCCGGCGGATCGCGCGGTCGATGTTCTCCGCGGGCACCGAGAAGCTCCGCGCCTTGTCGACCGCGGAGGCGAGGGTCATGTTCGCCTTCGGGTCGCCGCTCCCGCCCTCGCGGGCCGCCACCTCGACCGCGCGGAGGAGCTTCGCGAACATGCTGCTGCGCTTCGCATCGAGCGCGCCCTTCTTCCGCTTGATCGTCGCCCACTTCGAATGCCCGCTCACGCGCTCACCCCTTCCCCGCCACGTAGGCGTGGAGGCCCGTCTCGCCGACGAGCTCCGGGTGGAACGTCGCGACGACGAGGTTCCCCTGCTCGAGGACGACGGGTCGACCCTCGTGCTCGGCGAGCACCCGCACCTGCGGCCCGACGTCGGCGACGATCGGCGCGCGGATGAACACGCCGCGGACCGGACGGTCCACGCCCTCGACCGCGAGGTCGGCCTCGAAGGAGTCGAGCTGGCGTCCGTACGCGTTGCGCCGCGCGGTCACGTCGACGAGCGAGAGGAGCGGCGCGCCGCCGTCGACGCGCTCGGCCATCACGATGAGGCCCGCGCAGGTCCCGAGCATCGGCATCCCGGCGCGCGCCCGCTCGCGGATCGGCTCCACGAGGCCGGCGCTGCGCGCGAGCAGGTTCATCGTCGTCGACTCGCCGCCGGGGATCGCGAGGAGGTCCACCCGCGCGAGGTCCTCCGGGGTGCGCACCTCGATCGGCGCGACGCCGATCGCGTCGAACGCGCGCGCGTGTTCGCGGAAGTCGCCCTGGAGCGCGAGGACGCCGGCCTTCACGGTGCTACCAGCCGCGGTTCTGGAGGAGCCCTTCCGCGCCGAGCGTCGAGATCTCGATGCCGGGCATCGCCTCGCCGAGGCCGTGCGAGACCTTCGCGAGGACGCCGGGGTCCTGGAAGTGCGTCGTCGCCTCGACGATCGCGCGGGCGCGCGACGCGGGGTCCTCCGACTTGAAGATGCCGGAGCCGACGAACACGCCGTCGACGCCGAGCTGCATCATGAGCGCCGCGTCGGCGGGCGTCGCGATGCCCCCGGCGGCGAAGTTCACGACGGGGAGCTTCCCCGTTGCGGCGACCTCGCGGACGAGGTCGAGCGGCGCCTGGTGGTCCTTCGCGGCGGCCGCGAGCTGCTCCGGGCGGAGCGCGGCGAGCGCGCCCAACTCGCGGAGCATCGTGCGCTGGTGGCGGACGGCCTCGACGACGTTGCCCGTCCCGGCCTCGCCCTTCGTGCGGATCATCGCCGCGCCCTCGCCGATGCGTCGCAGCGCCTCGCCGAGGTTCCGCGCGCCGCAGACGAACGGCACCGTGAACGCCCACTTGTCGATGTGGTGCTCCTCGTCCGCCGGGGTGAGCACCTCGGACTCGTCGACGTAGTCGACGCCGAGCGCCTGGAGGATCTGCGCTTCGACGAAGTGCCCGATGCGCGCCTTCGCCATGACCGGGATCGAGACCGTGGCCATGATCTG
>JBJTYK010000038.1:0-2453 GCA_046082745.1 Actinomycetota bacterium
AAGCCGTCGCCGCCGACCGTGAACGCGTAGGAGCCCGGTGCGGCATCCCCGTACTTGACGCTCACGTCGTTCGCGTCCGCGATGACGCTCCGGGCGGAGATCGTGACCGAGGCCGTCGCCGCGTAGTCGAACACGTAGTTCCCGGCCGACCCCGCCGTGCCGAGGGGGCTCGCACCGCACGAGATCGTCCGCGGAGACGCAGCCACCGCCGTCCCGGCGGTGTAGTCCGAGTCGCAGGTCGGGGGTGTGTCGGCCAACGTCAGAGCCGTCTCCCCGTTCTTGAACCCCGTGAGGACGAAGGAGTACGAGGGTTCGACGGCGCCGTACTTCACCGGCTCCGCATTCGGGGTCACCGTGAGCGTGGCGGCCACGATCGTCTGGGCGACGGTGGACGAGTCGCTCGGGTCGAGGTCATCGCCGGAGGCCTCGTCCCCGACGTACCGCGCGAACACCGAATGAGAGCCGACCCCGAGCGATTCCGCGTCGAGCACGCAGGAGCCGCTCGAGAGCGCGCACGTGTCGACGATCGCATCGCCGTTCGAGGCATCGCGGAGCTCCACGGTGCCGGTCGCGGTCCCGGCGGTCGGGGTGACCGTGGCGGTGAACTTCAGGGAGTCGCCGTAGGTGCTGATCTCCGTGCCGAACGTCCGGTCGAGCGAGGTCGTGGTCGGCACGGAGGTCGGCCCGACCGCGACCGGGGAGAGGCTGACGACCTGGCCGCACAGCTTCCCGCTCACGGGACTGAGCGTGTCGAGGTCACGGTTCGTGATGTCCCGCCATTGCGCCGGATCGTTGCCCGCCGTCTCGTCGAAGCCGTAGCCGTCGTAGTCGTCGGGGTCCTCGTAGTGCCAGAGCTTCGACGGCGCTGCACCATCGGCGCAGATCGTGAAGAACGCAGGCGGCGTGCCGTCGCCGCTGAAGTCGACGGAGAGATCCACGAACTTCGCGACGGAGGCCGCGAGTCCGGTCACCTCACCCGGATCGGGGACGGTTCCGCTCGGGACGTCGCCGGCCGAGACCGTCGCCGTCACGTTGTCGAGGTTGAGTGCGAGCGAGGGGCTGCCGAAGTCGGAGTTCTCGATGGTGGCCGTCGCCGTGCACGGGCTCACCGCGCACGCCACGCCGAGCGTCACCGGGTTCGGCCAGAAGCCCGGGTCACCCGCGAGGGCGCGGTCCGGGTCGTCCGTGTAGGACGTGATGTAAGGGGAGGTGGTGACCGTCGCGCCGCCCGCTTCCACCTTGAGGGCCGCGGGGCCGGCTCCTCCGTTGTTCCACCAGTTGCCGGTCGCGTCGACCACGGTGCCAGAAACCGGTGCCGCGAGGTTGACATACGCGCCAGCGCCGGTGAAGCGGTTGCCGACGAACCGGTTCGCCGTCCCGGTCGCGTAGGCAGCGTAGACGCCGTAGCCCGAGGACGGCGCGTCGATGAGGTTCCCGAGAACCTGGAGACCTGCGCAGTTCGCGCCGAAGGATCCGCACTTGATGGCGGACACGCCTCCCGAAGCCAGAGCGATGGAGTTGCTTCGGACGACGGTCCCCGAGTAGGACTCTGCGAGCATGATTCCGTTCGTGGAGTCCGCGATCCGGTTGTTCGAGTACGTGGCGGTCGCGTTCATCGCGGTGGTCGTCTCGATCGCGATGGTCGAGGTCGAGAAGTAGTTGCGGTCGACGAGCCAGGAGCTCCCCGCGGTGTCCCCCCCGATGAGGACCCCCGAGTACCCACCGACGATGCGGTTGGCGCTGAGGGCGTACGTGGCGTC
The DNA here is from genome assembly GCA_046082745.1 of Actinomycetota bacterium. Classification (GTDB taxonomy): domain Bacteria; phylum Actinomycetota; class UBA4738; order UBA4738; family HRBIN12; genus JBJTIF01. The sequence goes on from JBJTYK010000038.1 coordinate 1,761, forward strand.
GGAGCTCGAAAGCATCTTCTTCACCGCGTATCCGGTTCCGGCGACGCCGCCGTTCGCGATGACGATGCTGTTCTTCACGGTCGTGGTGAGCGAGCCGTCCAGGAAGACGGGGTAGTCGGACTTCGCGACGACGAACCCGTCGATCGTCACGCCGCTCACGGCCCCGACGGTGATCCGACCGTCCACGACCGACTCGCCGGTGTACGGGCTCGAGGTCGACCTGCCCGCGGGCGAGGAGGCCGGACCGGCCGGGGTCCCCGCCTTCGCGCCGGAGAGCGTGAGCGCCTTCGCGATGGTGACGTCCTCGGAGTAGGTGCCGGCCGCCACGTTCACCGTGCCGCCGGCGGTGACCGCGTTCACGCCCTTCTGGATCGTCTTGAACGGTGCGCCCGCCGTCCCCGGGTACGTGTCGTCCCCGGTCGTCGCGTTCACGTAGCAGGTGGTCGAGCAGGGGGCGGCGTACGTCATCGCCGTCGGCCAGAACCCGACCCCGGTGATGAAGCCGGAGGGCGCCGTTCCCGGCGTGTACGACGCGATCCACGGGGAGGTCGTCGCGGCCGCCCCCGCGGAGTTCAGGGACGTGGAGGCGCCGCTCCCCGGGCCGTCCGCGGAGCCCCACCAGTTGCGCGCGGCGTTGATCGGGGAGTTCGCGACGGTCTGCGGGATGACGGCGCCGGAGGTGCGGTCGGCGGC
>JBJTYK010000039.1:0-9338 GCA_046082745.1 Actinomycetota bacterium
GCGACGCCTGCGCGGCGCGCCGGTGCCGTCGCCCGGTTCCTCGCCCTCGCCGTCCGCCTCGGACCCTTCGGACGCGTCGACGCCCTCCGTCGATGCGGGCGACTCGCCCGTCCCGTCGGTCGCCGCCGGACGCGGGGTTCGCTTCCTCGGCGCGCTGCGCCGCGGAGCGGGCACCTCGCCCTCGGCTCCCGAGTCGGTCGCTCGCGCGTCCTCGGACTCGGCCTCGCCCTCGGCGTCCTCGCCGCCCTCGGCGTCGCCATCGGCGCCAGCCGTCGCGGGACGTCCGCCCCGCCCGCGGCCACGGCCGCCGCGACGCCGACGGCGGCGACGGGGCGCCGACGGGGATCCGTCGCCGTTCGTCGAACCGTCCGCGGACCCGCCGGCCTGGTCGGCCGAGGTCTCGCCGGCCGACACGCCCGCGGTCGGACGCGGGGTCCGATCGGAACGTTCGAGATCGACGAGTTCCCAGGAGGGGAGGTCGGTGGAGCTGCGGTCCTGTTGCAGGGAGCCCGACCGTTCGCCGACTCCCTGCGGCGCTTCGTCGCGCACGCTGGAGATCCTCTTCCCGGCGGGCCTCGGAGGCCGCGGCCCTCCGGAACTCGTCCGGGGCCGACGGGGCCTGGGCCGCGCCGCTCACGCACCGCCAGGGTCCGCGGAGCCCCCATGGCCCCGCCACTGACGGGCAAACCTGGCCCGAGGATAGCAGGGGGGCCCGACGGGCCGTGGGAGGCCCCCCGCGCGGCTCAGGGGAGCCGGCGGAACTCGATGCTGAGGAGCGTGCCTGCGAGGAACCCGTTCACGAGCATGGCGGTGCCCCCGTAGGAGACGAAGGGCAGGGGGATCCCGGTGATCGGCATGATCCCGATCGTCATCCCGACGTTCACGAAGATCTGCAGCATGAAGTACGTCCCGATCCCGGAGGCGAGGTAGCCCCCGAAGGGATCCTTCGACGCCATGGCCACCCGGAAGGCGCGCCAGACGAGGACCGCGAAGAGCCCGACGAGGGCCACCGAGCCCACGAACCCGAACTCCTCCCCCACGACGGTGAAGATGAAGTCGGTGTGCTGCTCGGGGACGAAGTCGAGGTTCGTCTGCGTCCCCCGCAGGTACCCGAGTCCGACGACGCCGCCGGCGCCGATCGCGATCTCCGCCTGCTTGCGGTTGTAGCCGCTGCGCAGCGGGTCGTTCTCCGGGTCGAGGAAGCTCGTGAGGCGGTTCACCTGGTACTCCTGGATGAGCCCGAGCTGGAGCGCGCCGAAGAACAGCACGCTCGCCGTCGCGAGGAGCACGCCGAGGTGCCGCGGCTTCGCGCCCGCCGCGAACAGGATGCCGGCGAGGATCGCCGCGAGGACGATCGAGGTCCCGAGGTCCGGCTGGAGGAACACGAGCGCCCCCGGCAGCGCCGCGACGGCGGAGGCCCGGATGACGTCGCGCAGATCCGGCTCCCGCCCCCGGAGGTCGGCGAACATCGAGGCGAGCATCGCCATGAGCGCGACCTTCGACGCCTCGGACGGCGTGAACTGGAACCCCGCCACCTGGAACCAGCGCTGGGAGCCCTTCACCGTCGTGCCGAGCGGGGTCTGGACGAGGATGAGCAGCGCCGCCGCGCCCCCGTAGAAGATCGGCGCGTACACCTTCAGGAACCGGTAGTCGGTCCCCGCCGCGACGATGAGGAGGATCGCCGCGATGACGGCGAACACCGCCTGCCGCTTCAGGTACGTCGCGGGGTCGAGTCCGAGCGCCGCGAGCGTGCGGTTCGTCGCGGAGTAGATCGCGAGCAGGCCGATGCCGACGAGCGACGCGACGCAGGCGAGGAGGATCGGGTCGAGCTCGCGCACGCGGCCGAGGAACCCCGCGCGCCGACGCCCCGCGACGAGGTCCATCAGTCGGTCGCTCCCCCGGAGACGATGCCCGACAGCGGCAGCCCGAAGATCCCCTCGATCACCCGTCGGGCGATCGGCGCCGCGGTCGTGGAACCGTGCCCGCCCTGCTCGACGACGGAGAGGACGACGTAGCGCCGGTTCCCCGAGGCCGCCATGCCGACGAACCACGAGAAGTCCTGCCGATTGAACACCTGCGCGGTGCCGGTCTTCCCGGCGATCCACACGTCCCCGAACGGGAACCCGGCGAACGCGCCGGCCGCCGTCCCCTCCCGCACCGTCGCCTCGAGCGCGTCCCGGACGTAGGCGAGTTCCCCCTCGGAGAAGGGGACCTTCCGACGGCAGTTCGGTTCGCCCCGCTCCACGACGGTCCCGTCGCTGCGTCGGACCTCGGCGAGCAGGCGGGGGAGGCAGAGCCGCCCGCCGTTCATGAGAGCCCCGTACGCCCGCGCCATCTGCAGCGGCGTGATGAGCGTGTCGCCCTGGCCGATCGACATGTTCACGAAGTCGCCGGGGACCCAGTCGCCGTACGGGAAGTCCTGCGGGTAGCGCTGGTGCACGGAGAGCTTCCAGCCCGCGTCCGGAACACGGCCGTCGTACTCCCCCGGCAGGTCGATGCCGGTCGGCCGTCCGAAGCCGATCGCCCGGAGGTCGCGCTGGAGCGGCTCGCGCGGCTCCTCGTCGTCGTTGCCGGGGATGCCGTCGGCGTTCGGCGGCGGGTAGTACGCGCGCCAGTACTCGTAGCCGATCGGGTAGTAGATCGTGTCGCAGGACTCGGAGAGGCTCGTCGCGAGCGACATCGTCCCGGAGTCCGCGCGCGTCCAGTTCCGGAACAGCCGGGTGTCCCCCGGGACGCTCCACGCCCCCGGACAGGGGTAGCCGCGGTCCGTCGTCACGATGCCGCGCTTGAGCGCCGACAGCAGGATCCACGGCTTGTACGTCGAGCCGGGCGGGTACTCGCCCTGGAGCGCGCGGTCGAGGAGCGGGAAGCCCGTCGCCGCGCCGAACTTCTGCTCGTACTCCTGGTTCGACAGGCCCTCCGCGAACAGCGACGGGTCGAACGACGGGTACGACGCGAGCGCGCGGATCGCGCCGGTGTCGGCGTCCATGACGATCACCGCGCCGGCGTTCGCCACGAACCGCGATTCGGTGTTCGGGTCGAAGAGCTGGCGCGCGTGCTCGATGCCGAGCGAGAGGCTCTCCTCCGCGACCGCCTGCGTCCCGCGGTCGATCGTGAGGACGAGGTCGTCGCCGGGGTCCGGATCGCGTCGCCCGAACTCCCCGAGGTTGCGACCCGTCGCGTCGATCCGGTAGCTCACGAAGCCGTTCTCGCCGGCGAGCGCGCTCTCGTAGACGGACTCGACCCCCGCCTTCCCGATGACGTCGCCGGATCGGTACCCGGCCCACGCCGGGTCCTCGAGCTGGTCGGCCGAGATCTCGCCGAGGTAGCCGACGACGTGGGGCGCGAAGACCTCCCCGGTCGCCTCGTCGCGCGCGTAGACGCGCACCGGGGTCTTGCGGACGTCCACGCCCGGGAGCTCCTCGCGGTGCTCGAGGACGTAGTACGCGACCGCGCGGGAGACGTCGGTGGCGATCGGGATCGGGGTGAACGGGAAGTAGCGGACGTCCTCGAGGCGTCGGACGAGCTCGCTCGCCGGGACCTCGAGGACGCGCGAAAGTTCGTAGAGCACGCTCTCGCGGTCGTCGCCGAGCTCCTGGCGGTTGACCGTGATGTCGAGGCTCAGCCGGTTCGAGACGAGGACCTCGCCGTTCACGTCGAGGATGCGCCCGCGCGGCGCCGGCAGCGGGACGAGCCGCAGCGCGTTGCGCGCCGCCGCCGCGCGGGCGTCGTCGGCCGTGAGCACCTGGAGGAACCACAGCCGCACGAGCAGCGCGACGAGGAGCCCGAAGGAGAACGTGAGCAGGACCCGCGCGCGCGCTTCGACCTTCGGGACGGCCACCGTCACCACCTCCCCGCGCCGCGCGCGGGACCGGCCTCGACGGCACGGCGCACGAGCGGGGCGACGAGCGGGGCGAGCAGGCCGTTGTAGACCGCCGAGAGGCCGGCGACGCGCAGCAGGTACAGCGGCGAGACGTCGAACTGCCCGAGGAGGAACGCGACGAGCCCGTAGAACACCTGGCCCGCGAACGTGGCGAGCGCGACGACGAAGATCGGCGCGTAGGGCGACGAGCTCACGATGTAGGGACGCAGGACGCCGACGAACCAGCCGAGGAGCGTGAGGACGAGCGCGGTGATGCCCTTCGGCTGGTTCATGAGGAAGTCCTGCGCCATCCCCGACGCGAAGCCCGTGATCGCCCCGGGCTCCGGCGCGTCGTAGAACGCGACGAGCGTCGTGAGCAGGTACATGAGTTCCGGTCGCGCGCCGAGCAGGCGGATCTCCGAGAAGACGGTCGTCTGGAGGAGGACGCCGGTGAGGACCGCGATCGCGACGAAGACCGTCCGCCGCACCTACGCGCCCCCGCCGGAGAGCACCACGAGCACGAGGTCGAGCGTCGCGAAGTCGACCGCGGGCCGGACGGTGATGTAGGCCTCGATCGCCGTGGGGTCGGGGACGACGCGCGAGACCTGGCCGATGAGGATGCCGGGCGGGTAGACGTTCGAACCCGCGCCCGGGACCTCGTAGCCCGCCGTCACGACGGCGTCCTCCGCCGTCACGCCGGAGCCCGTGTCGACGAGCCCCATCCGCAGTTCCTGATCGCCCTCGCCCGTCACGATGCCCGTGGTGCCGGTCGAACCGAGCCGGCCCGCGACCGCGGCCCCGGGGTCGAGGATGAGCTGCACGGTCGCGACCCCTGAGGTCACGCGCACGACGCGCCCGACGAGGCCCGCGCTCGAGACGACCGCCATGCCGACGTCGACTCCGTCGGAGGTCCCCCGGTCGATCTGCACGGTCCACTCGAGGTTCGACACCCCGCTCGCGATGACGCGGGCGGCCACCGTCTGCACGCCGCTCCCGAGCTCGGAACGCACGCCGAGGAGCGCCTCGAGTTCCGCGAGCCGGTTCGCGTCGGCGCCCGCCGTCGCGAGGCGCTCCTCGAGCTCGGCGACCTGGTCGTGGAGCGTCTCGTTCTCCCGGCGGATCTCCGGCAACCGGACGAGCGTCGAGAGGTACTCCCCGACCGGCTCGGTCAGGTTCGAGACCGCGTCCTGGAGCGGCGCGAGCGCGGTGATGAGCGCGCGGCTCGCGACGTCGAGCGGGCCGTCGCCGTCCGAGCGGAAATCGAGGGTGATCGTGATGAGGGAGAGGCCGACGAGCGTCGCGACGATGAGCCGGGTGGAGCGGATCCGGGCCGGGCCCGCCATCCCGTCCCCGCTACCTGCGGGAGGGGCTCACCAGCACCCGCTGCAGGACCTCGAACTCCTCGAGGCACTTCCCGGAGCCCAGGGCGACCGCCGCGAGCGGGTCGTCGGCGATGCGCACCGGCATCCCGGTCTCGTGGCGCAGGCGACGGTCGAGACCGCGCAGGAGCGCGCCACCGCCGGCGAGCACGAGCCCGCGGTGCATGATGTCGCCCGCGAGTTCCGGCGGGGTGCGGTCGAGCGTCTGCTTCACGGAGTCGATGATCGCGGTCACGGGCTCCTCGAGCGCCTGCCGCAGTTCGCTCTCCGTGATCGTGATGGTCTTCGGGAGTCCGCTCACGAGGTCGCGGCCCGGGATCTCCGCGCGCATCTCGTCGCGCGACGGGTACGCCGACCCGATCGCGAGCTTCACCTTCTCCGCGGTGCGCTCGCCGAGCAGGAGCGAGTACTCCTTCTTCACGTGGGTGATGATCGCCTCGTCGAGCTCGTCGCCGCCGATGCGCAGCGAGGTCGACGTCACGATGCCGCCGAGGGAGATGACGGCGACCTCGGTCGTCCCGCCGCCGATGTCGACGATCATGTTGCCGGCGGGCTCGCCGATCGGGAGACCCGAGCCGATCGCCGCCGCCATCGGCTCCTCGATGATGTAGGCGCGTCGGGCGCCCGCGGCGATCGTCGCCTCCTCGACCGCGCGCTGCTCGACGCCGGTGATGCCGCTCGGGACGCAGACGACGACGCGGGGCTTCGCGAGGAGCCGGCGACGGTGCACCCGCTGGATGAAGTAGCGGAGCATCTTCTCGGTGATGTCGAAGTCGGCGATGACGCCGTCCTTCAGGGGCCGGATCGCCTGGATGTGGGACGGCGTGCGGCCGATCATCCGCTTCGCCTCGTCGCCGACCGCGAGGACGGCCCCGGTGACCGTGTTCACCGCGACGACGGAGGGCTCGTTCAGGACGATGCCCTCGCCCCGGACGAACACGAGGGTGTTCGCGGTGCCGAGGTCCACGGCCATGTCCTGGCCGAGCACGCCGAGCAGCCCCTGGACCCCTCTGGTGCCTGCGGGGTCGGGGGAAGGGTAGCGGGAAGGCTCGACGGGCCTCGGCATCTCCCGAAGGTTGTACAGGAGCCCCGCAGGGGTGGCAACCCTCGCGCCCGGGCACGGGTAGGGTGCGGCCCATGAGGGCGGCCGCCGTCTTCCCGGGTCAGGGGTCGCAGCACGTCGGCATGGCCGACCCCTGGGCCGCGGACCCGATCGGGTCCACGGCCCTCGCCGAGGCGTCCGAAGCGCTCGGTCGCGACATCGTCGAGGGGGCGCGCGACGAGGCCGCGCTCGCCACGACCGCGTTCGCGCAGCCGGCGCTCCTCGCCTGCGAGGTCGCCGCGTACCGGGTCCTCGCGGCGGCGGGACTGCGTCCCGTCGCGGCCGCGGGCCACTCGCTCGGGGAGTTCTCCGCGCTCGTCGCCGCCGACGCGCTCCCGCTCGCCGACGCCGTGCGGGTCGTCGCCGCGCGCGGCGAGGCGATGCAGGCGGCCGGCGAGGCGCGTCCCGGCGCGATGTCCGCGCTCCTCGGTGTCGGCGCCTCGCCGGCCGCCGAGCTCTGCGACGCCGCGCGCGGCGACGACGTCCTCGTCGTGGCGAACGAGAACTCCCCGCAGCAGGTCGTCGTGTCCGGTTCGATCGCGGCGATCGAGCGCGTCGAAGGACTGGCCGCGGAGCGGCGCGTCCGCGCCGTGCGCCTCCAGGTCGCCGGTGCGTTCCACTCCCCGCTCATGGAGCCCGCGGTCGCGCCGCTGCGCGCGGCGATCGCCGCCGCGTCGCTGCGCGCGCCGGCGTTCCCCGTCGCGTCGAACGTGACCGGCGAGCTCGTCGGCGACCCCGACGAGATCCGCGACCTCCTCGGCCGCCACGTCGTCTCCCCCGTCCGCTGGGAGCGCTGCGTCGCGGCGCTCGCGGCGGCGGGCGCCGACACCTTCCTCGAGGCCGGGCCCGGCGACGTCCTCACGAAGCTCGCGAAGCGCCTCGCCCCCGACGCGCGCGCCGTCGCCGTGGGGGACCCCGCCGCCGCGCGCGCCGCGCTCGCCGGATAGGCCCCCGGGACCCCTCGGGCGCTATCCTCCGGCGCATGGATCGCTCCCCCCGGACGCCCGCGTGAGCGCACGCCGCGCCTCGATCGTCGGCGTCGGGTCCTGCCTGCCTGAGCGCATCGTCCGCAACGCCGACTTCGAGGCGACCCTCGAGACGAACGACGAGTGGATCCGCGAGCGCACCGGCATCCGCGAGCGGCGGTTCGTCGTCGAGGGCGAGGCGACCTCCGACCTCGCCACCGGCGCCGCGCGCGCGGCCCTCGAGATGGCGGGCGTGGCCCCGGAGCAGCTCGACCTCATCGTCGTCGCGACGTGCACGCCGGACAATCCGCTCCCCTCGACCGGCATCTGGGTCCAGCGCAAGCTCGGGGCCCACTGCCCGGCCTTCGACGTGAACTCCGCCTGCGCCGGCTTCTCGTACGCCCTGTCGACCGGGTCGGCGTTCCTCGAGAGCGGCCAGGCCGAGACCGTGCTCGTGATCGGCGCCGAGGTCCTCTCGCGGTGGGTCGACATGGACGATCGCTCGACGGCGATCCTCTTCGGCGACGGCGCGGGGGCGGTCATCCTGCGACCGTCCGACGAGCCGGGCGTCCTCGGGTCGGTGCTCGGCGCCGACGGCAACGCCGCGGAGGTCCTCATCGTCCCGACCGGCGGCACCGCGCGACCCTCGACGCCCGAACGCGTCGCGGCGCACGAGAACACGATCAAGATGCCGAACGGTCGCGAGGTGTTCAAGCGCGCGGTCGTCGAGATGGCGTCGGCCTGTCGCGAGCTCCTCGAGAAGTCCGGGTACACGCCCGCCGACGTCGATCTCCTCATCCCGCATCAGGCGAACGCGCGCATCATGGTCGCGGTCGCGGAGCGCCTCGGCATCCCCGAGGAGCGCGCGGTCCTCGACGTCGAGGAGGTCGGCAACACCTCCGCCGCATCGGTGCCGATCGCCCTCGATCGCGCGTTCCGCGCGGGGCGCATCGATGCCGGCGACCTCGTCCTCATCACGTCGTTCGGCGCGGGACTCACGTGGGGCGCGAACCTCATCCGCTGGAACGGGATCTCGCGGTGAGCGTCGCGGGACGGGTCGCCGTCGTCACGGGCGCCACGCGCGGCATCGGGCGCGCGAGCGCGGTCGCGCTCGGCCGCGCCGGCTGGCGCGTCGCGGTCGGCTACCGCAGCGACGAGGCGGACGCGAAGGCGACGCTCGCCGACATCGAGGCCTCGGGCGGCGGCGGCATCGTCGTGCGCCTCGACCTCCTCGACGAGACCTCGGTCGCCGAGGCCTTTCGCGCCACCTCCGACGCGCTCGGTCCCGTGACCGGTCTCGTGAACAACGCGGGCTACTCGAAGGACGGCCTCATGGCGAAGTACCCGCTCGCCACCTACGACCTCACGATGGACACGAACGTCCGCGGCGCCTACCTCTGCGCGCAGGCCGCGCTCCGCACGATGCTCCGCGCGCGCTGGGGACGCATCGTGAACGTCTCGTCGGCGATCGCGATCCGCGCGAACGTCGGACAGAGCGCGTACGCGACCTCGAAGACCGCGCTCCTCGGCCTCACCCGCGCGCTCGCGCGCGAGGTCGGCGGCCGCGGCATCACCGTGAACGCCGTCTGCCCCGGGCTCGTCGAGACCGACATGACCTCGCACCTCGACGACGGGGCACGGGGGTTCTACGTGGACCAGACGCCCGCCGGGCGGACGGCCACGCTCGAGGAGGTGGCCGGGGTCGTCGCGTTCCTGATGTCCGACGCCGCCTCGTACGTGAACGGCGTCAGCCTGCCGGTGGACGGCGGGCTGACCGCGTAACCTCAGGGCTCGCCCGGCCGGGCGAGGAGGGAAGGGGGACCCACAGTGGACAAGGCATCGATCGAGAGCAGGGTGAAGGAACTCCTCGCGGAGCAGCTCGCCGTCGACATCGCGAAGGTGACGCCGGACGCGCGGTTCGCCGAGGACCTGAACGCGGATTCGCTCGACCTCGTGGAGGCCGTGCTCGCGCTCGAGGAGGAGTGGAGCATCGAGATCCCCGAGGAGGAGATGGAGGGCGTCAAGACCGT
>JBJTYK010000040.1:0-3597 GCA_046082745.1 Actinomycetota bacterium
ACGACCCCGTCGCGCGCGACCGCCGCCCCGACCGGGACGTCGCCCTCCGCGCCGGCACGTTCCGCCTCGCCGAGCGCGAGACGCATGAGCCCCTCGTCGTCCATCAGTACGCGTCGAGGTCGTGGAGTCGGTCGTCGGAGATCCCGAAGTGGTGCGCGACCTCGTGGACGACCGTCTGCGTGATCTCGCGGCGCAGCGCGTCCGGATCGCTGCCCGCGACGCGTTCGATGGGACGGCGGAAGAGCGTGATCGTGTCGGGGAGGACGAAGCCGTAGTCCGCGCCCCGCTCGGCGAGCGGGACGCCGTCGTAGCGACCGAGGAGGTCCGGTTCGTCGGCGGGTGGATGGTCCTCGACGAGGACCTCGACGTTCTCCATGCGGTCGAGCACCCACTCCGGCAGGGCGTCGAGCGCCTCGGCGACGAGGTCGTCGAATCTCACGCGGGAAGCCTACCGGGGCATGGGGTCCGCCCGGTCGCGTAGCCTTGCGCCATGCCCGACGGCGCGCTCCACACCGATCTCTACGAGCTGAACATGGCGGCGAGCTACCTGCGCCGGGGCATGCTCCGCGAGGCGACGTTCAGCCTCTTCGTGCGCCACCTGCCGCCCGCGCGCGGGTTCCTCGTCGCCGCCGGGCTCGAGCCCGCGCTCGCGTACCTCGAGGCGTTCCGGTTCGACGAGACCGACCTCGCGTACCTGCGCGAGGCGCTCGGCTTCGACGACGCGACGATCGAGGCGTTCCGCGCGCTCCGGTTCGAGGGCGACGTCTGGGCGGTGCCCGAGGGCCGCGTCGTCCTCGCGGACGAACCCCTCCTCGAGATCACCGCGCCGATGCCGGTCGCCCAGCTCGTCGAGCCGCTCCTGCTGAACCTCCTCACGTTCCAGACGACGATCGCGTCGAAGGCCGCCCGCTGCGTCCTCGCCGCGGGCGGTCGCGACCTCGTCGACTTCTCGCTGCGCCGCACCCATGGGCTCGACGCCGCGCTCGCCGTCGCGCGGGTGACGGCGATGGTCGGGTTCGTCGCGACGAGCAACGTCGAGGCCGCTCGGCGGTACGGCCTCACCGCGGCGGGCACGATGGCGCACTCCTACATCGAGTCCTTCGCGAACGAGGCCGAGGCCTTCCGGACGTTCGCCGAGGACCGTCCCGGCCACACGACGTTCCTCGTCGACACGTACGACACGCTCCACGGGGTGCGCACCGCGATCGAGGTGATCCGCGAACTCGGGCTCGCCGGTCACCTCGGCATCCGGCTCGACAGCGGCGACCTCGCCGCGCTCTCCCGCGAGGCGCGCGCGATGCTCGACGCGGCCGGACTCCCGCAGGTGCGGATCTTCGCGAGCGGCGGGCTCGACGAGCACGCGATCGGCGACCTCGTCGCCGCGGGCGCGCCGATCGACGCCTTCGGCGTCGGCACGCGTATGGGGGTCTCCGCCGACGCGCCGTACCTCGATTCGGCCTACAAGCTCGTCGAGTACGACGGCGCGCCGATGCTGAAGCTCTCCGCCGAGAAGGCGACGTTCCCCGGTCGCAAGCAGGTGTTCCGCGGCGCGGACGGCGACGTCCTCGCGCTGCGCGACGAACCCACGCCGGCGGGCCACGAAGCGCTCCTCGTCCCGGTCATGCGGGGCGGCCGCCGCGTCGGCCCGGCCGATCGCCTCGACGACGCGCGGGCGCGGTTCGTGGACGACCTCGCCGCGCTCCCCGCGGGGGCGCGCGCGCTCCGTGCGCCCTCGGCGCCGCGGGCGCGCATCTCCGACGCGCTCGCGGAACGCACGGAGCGCGCGCGCGCCGACGCGCTCCGACGTTCCGGCGTCTAGACGTCGTCGGCGAGCTCGAGGAGCGCGTCGGCCCGGACGAGCTCGAGGACGCGCCGCACCTGCGGTCCCGCGTGGACGACGGTCACCCGCCCCCGGCCCTGGAGCCGTCGGGCGAGCGCGAGGATCGAGCGGAGTCCGGAACTGTCGACGAACCGCAGGTCCGCGGCGTCGAGCGTGACGTCCCCGTCGAGCGCGAGGGACGCCGCCGCACGGTCGAACCGGGGGGCGGTCGCGAGGTCGAGGTCTCCGGTGACCCGCAGCGTGCGACCGTCGACCAGCACGGCGAAGGGCTTCTCCACGTCGATGCCTCCTGCGGAAGCCCCCCCCCCGACCTTTGGGAGGCACACGATGGCCGGTTGCGCGTCAACGCAACCACCTCGGAGGCAACGCGTCAACTATCCCATCGGGTCGGGAATCGGGCGTGTGAGAGTGGCAAAACCGGGGTACCGGACCCCCCATGGACGTCGGACGCCCTGGGGGGCGACGGGGGGACTGGGTCGCGGGTGCCGCGATCCCGCACGGGCCGCACGGCCCGCGGCTCGCCCGCAGGTGGGTCGAGGCGGTGGTCGGGACCGCCCTGCCCGCCCGGGTCCTCGCCGACCTCCTGCTCCTCACGAGCGAGCTCGTCGGCAACTGCGTCGCCCACGGTGCCGCCCGGCCCGACGGCACCGTCGGCCTGCGGCTGCGGGTGGCCGACGGGGTCGTCCGGCTCTCGGCCGAGGACGCCGGCGGCGGCCGGCCGCGTCGACGACGGTTCCCGCGCCGCGGCGCGACCGGGGGCCGCGGGCTCCGACTCGTCGGGGCGCTCGCCGACCGGTGGGGCGTGGTGCCGGGCGCGGCGACCGTCGTCTGGGTGGAGCTCGAGTACGCCCGGGCTCAGGGCCGGGGCGGCCGGTCGCTCTCCGAGCGGTTCGCGAGCTCGCTGAAGCGCACGGCCGCGAGGGCGAAGGCCGCCCACAGCACGAAGACCGTGACGACCGCGCCGATCCCGAACAGGACCCCGGAACTCAGCGCGAGGTAGGTCACGCCCGACCCCTCGGGGCGAGCAGGTTCCCGAGCGAGAGGATCGACGGGACCCACAGACCGACGAACATGCCCGCCTCGCGGTTCGCCTCCCCGCCGATGACGCCGAACCACAGGCCGACCGAGAGCACGAACGACACGAACGCCGCAGCGAGGAACACGAGCATCGCTGACCGGGGGTTCATCCTGGCACCGCCTCCTTCATCACGCGCCGGGTCGGCGCGACGCCTCCGACGCTAGCACCGGGAAAAGGCTCCGCGGGGAGCGGCGTTGCACCGCTCGACGCCCGACGGTCGGGCGTCGTTCCACGACCGGAGAAGGGAACCCCATGGACCTGCTCATGATCGCGGCACGGATCCTCCTCGTGCCGATCTTCCTCGCCTCGGGGATGGGCCACCTCACGGCCACCGAGGCGATGGCGGGGTACGCGGCCTCGAAGGGCATCCCGAGCCCGACGCTCGCGGTCCGGGGAAGCGGCGTGCTCATCCTCCTCGGCGGGCTCTCGGTCCTGCTCGGCATCTACCCGGAGTACGGCGCGCTCGCCCTCGTGCTCTTCTCGATCCCGACCGCGTTCCTCATGCACGCGTTCTGGCGCGAGACCGACCCGATGGCGAAGATGAACGAGCGCGTGCACTTCCTGAAGGACCTCGCGCTCGCCGGCGCCGGGCTCTTCGCGTACGCGCTCGTCGTCGCGGGGGAGTTCGGTCCGACGCTCGTCGGCTGACGCGGCGAGGGGGGCGGCGGCGCGCTCCGCG
>JBJTYK010000041.1:0-4975 GCA_046082745.1 Actinomycetota bacterium
GGAGAGAGGGCGGGGCTGACCCGCCCCGTTAACCCTCCCCCCCCCCGCGACGTCGAAGGGGACCTCGGGCGCGAGCGTGAGGTGCGCGCCGCCGGCGATGCCCGCCTCGACGGCGATCCAGCCGGCGTCGCGGCCCATGACCTCGACGAGCATGAGGCGGTTGTGGCTCTCCGCCGTCGTGTGGAGCCGGTCGATCGCGTCCGCGGCGACCTGCACGGCGGTCGCGAAGCCGATGCACCGGTCGGTGCCGGCGAGGTCGTTGTCGATCGTCTTCGGGACGCCGACGACCGGGACGCCCTCGGCGGCGAGCCGCGTCGCGGCGCCCAGCGTGCCCTCCCCGCCGATCGCGACGACGCCGTCGACGCCGAGTTCCGCGAGCGCCGCGCGGACCTTCTCCGCGCCGCCCGCGCGGTACGGGTCGTAGCCTGAGCTCCCGAGGATCGTCCCGCCGCGCGGCAGGATCCCCTGGATGCGGTCGCGCGTGAGGTCGTCGTAGCGCGATTCGAGGACGCCGCGCCAGCCGTCGTGGAAGCCGAGGATCTCGAAGCCGTGCGCCTCGACGCCGCGCCGGACGATCGCGCGGATCGCGGCGTTCAGCCCCGGGCAGTCGCCGCCGCCCGTGAGCACCCCGATCCGCGTCGCCATCGTCGCCCCCGCACGCCCGTCGGACCCTCCGTCGGACCGCGCCATCCTACGGTCCGACGTCGGCGGTGCGGCCCGCGGTAGGCTTGCGGCATGCTCGCCGAATGGGGCCTCCTCCAGTGGACGTTCGCGGGGCTCCTCGTGGTCATCCTCGGGACCTCGGGGCTGTTCGTCCTCTACACGGCCGCGCGGCTGTTCGTGAACCCGGGGCGCCGGACCTCCCGCCGCTAGCGCCGCCTCAGGGCAGGAAGGTCGTCCCCGCCTCGCCCCGCAGCGCGCCGAGCGCGCCCTCGAGCGAGGCGATCGCGGCGCGCCGGCCCCCGTGCTCGAGGAACGAGCAGGCCGCCTCGACCTTCGGGGCCATCGAGCCCTCGCCGAACTCCCCCGCCGCGAGGAGCGCGCGCGCCTCGGCGACCCGGAGCCGCTCGAGCGGACGGGCCGCGTCGGTCCCGAATCCGGTCACGACGCGTTCCACGTCGGTGAGGATGAGGAGTTCCGGAGCGGCGACGTCGCGCGCGAGGATCGCCGCCGCGAGGTCCTTGTCGACGACACCCTCGACCCCGGCCAGGCGCGGGCCGTCCTCGACGACCGGGATGCCTCCGCCGCCCGCCGCGATGACGACGACGCCGGCGCCGACGAGCGAGGCGATGATCGGCGCCTCGACGATCGAGAACGGGCGCGGCGACGGGACGACCCGACGGAACCCGCCGCGCGCGTCGGGACGCATCGTCCAGCCGCGCTCGGCGGCGATCGCCTGCGCCTCGGCCTCCTCGTAATAGGGACCGACGGGCTTCGTCGGTGCCCCGAACGCCGGGTCGTCGCGGCGCACGCGCGTCATCGTGAGGAGCGAGACGACCGGGCGCTCGAGGCTCCGCTCGTAGAGGACGTCGCCGATCGCCGACTGGAGGACGTAGCCGATCTGCCCCTGGCTCTGCGCGCCGCACACGTCGAGTGGCATGGGGTGCACGGTCCGGGCGGCGGCCTCCTGCTGGAGGAGGATCCGGCCGACCTGCGGACCGTTCCCGTGGGTGACGACGACCTCCCAGTCGACGGCGACGTCGGCGACGCACTCGGCCGCGCGGCGCGCGGCGGCGCGGAGGTTCTCGGCGGTGTCCTCCTCGCCGCGACGGAGCAGGGCGTTGCCGCCGAGCGCGATGACGACGCGTTCCATGGGGAAGGCCTCCTGTCAGCGAAGGACCGGGGCGAGCACCTCGCGGAGCGACGGGGAACCCGGCAGGACCTCGAGGTCGTAGCGCACCCGCACCGCGGGCCGCTCGATCCGCACGACGCTCCGCAGGTCGATCGGCGTGCCGATGACGACGACGTCGACGTCGGCGGCCGCGATCGTCTCGGCCATCTCGGCGAGCTGGCCGTCGGAGTAGCCCATCGCGGGCAGGACCGGGCCGACGTCGTACTTCTCGAACGTCTCGCGGATCGTCCCGACCGCCCACGGCCGCGGGTCGACGATCTCCGCCGCGCCGCCGCGCCGTGCCGCGACGACCCCGGCACCGAATTTCATCTCGCCGTGGGTGAGCGTCGGGCCGTCCTCCACGACGAGGACGCGCTTGCCGCGCACCGCATCGGGCTCGTCGAGCCGCACCGCGCTGTTCGCGCGCACGACGGTCGCGCCGGGGTTCAGCCGGGCGATCGTGGCGAGCAGGCCCTCCATCTGCTCGGGGGTCGCGGAGTCCACCTTGTTCACGACGACGACGTCGGCCATCCGCAGGTTCGCCTCGCCCGGGTGGTACGTCGTCTCGTGGCCGGCGCGGAGCGGGTCGGCGACGACGACGTGGAGGTCGGGGACGTAGAACGGGAGGTCGTTGTTGCCGCCGTCCCAGAGCAGGACGTCGGCCTCAGCCTGCGCGCGGGCGAGGATCTCGCCGTAGTCGACCCCGGCGTAGATGATCGTGCCGGAGACGATGTGGGGCTCGTACTCCTCGCGCTCCTCGATCGTCGTGCGGTTCGCCGCGAGGTCCTCGATCGCGCCGTAGCGCTGGACCCGCTGCGCCTCGAGGTCGCCGTAGGGCATCGGGTGGCGCACGGCGACGACCCGCCGGCCGGCGTCACGGAGCTCCGCGGCGATCGCCCGCGTCGTCTGGCTCTTCCCCGATCCGGTCCGCACCGCGCAGACGGCGACGACCGGCACCTCGGCGCGGAGCATCGTGCGCGTCGGGCCGAGGAGCGAGAAGTCCGCGCCGGCGGCGAGGGCGCGGCTCGCGGCGTGCATCACGTGTTCGTGCGAGACGTCGGAGTACGCGAAGACCACCTCGTCGACGCGGAGCTCGGCGACGAGGCGCTCGAGGTCGTCCTCATCGTGGATGCCGATGCCGTTCGGGTACCGCGATCCCGCGAGCGATGCCGGGTACGTGCGGTCGTCGATGTAGGGGATCTGCGTCGCGGTGAACGCGACGACCTCCACGGACGGGTCGTCGCGGTACGCGACGTTGAAGTTGTGGAAGTCGCGACCGGCGGCTCCCATGATGAGGACGCGACGCGGCATGTGGACCGACCTTTCGGGAGGTGTGATGCGCGGGCGGCCCGGCGGGCCCCGCTCTTCGGCCCGAGCCTACCCGAGCCCCCGGTCCGGTCCGGGGAGGTCCCCGGGAGGCTCCGGCCGCAGGTCCTCCGGGCGGTCCACGTCCCGGGCGGTCGCGAGCCCCGGATCGACCGCCGCCCACGCGGCGGCGGGCACGACCCGCAGCGGCAGCGCCCGTAGGAGCTCGCGGAGGCGCCGTTCGCCGCCCGCGAGCAGACCGGCCGCGGCCGCCCGGGCCGGACCCGCGACGCAGGCCATCGGCAGCGGCCGCGGCCGGTCGTCGGGCGGCTCGCCGAGCGCGGCGATCGGCGCCTCCGCGAGGGCGTCCAGGAGCATCCGGAGCACCACCGTCGAGGGCTCGGGCATGTCGCCCGCGACGAGGAGCACCCGCTCCTCGTCGCGGGCGACCGCGAGGCCGGTCGCGAGCCCCGCGAGCGGACCCTGCGCCGCGTCGTCGTCGCGCGCGAACGTCACCGGGACCTCGGATGCGTCCGGGAGCGGCGGCTCCGGCGACGACGGGGCGAGCGTCACGACGATCCGATCGACGAGCGGGGCGACGCCGAGGAGCGCGTGGTGCAGGAGCGGACGCCCGCGTTCGACCGCACGGAGCTTGTCGGAGCCGAACCGGGACGCGCGGCCCCCGGCGAGGACGATCGCGAGGCGCGGCGCCTCAGCCGTCCGCGCGCTCCCCGCGCCGGGGGCCGCGCGCCTGCGCGTACGCGAAGCCGAAGCGACCCTTGATGCACAGGTGCCCCGACGTGACCGAGTGGTCCGCCGGTGACGTCACCTTCACGATCTCGTTGTCCTGGACGTGGAGCTCGAGCTCGCAGCCGACCCCGCAGTACGGGCAGATTGTGTTCGTGACCGACTGCGCCGACTCGTCCCACGTCCCCGCCTCGCGCATCTCGTGCTCCGAGCGGAACATGAGCGCGCCCGTCGGACACACGCCGATGCAGTTCCCGCAGTAGACGCACGCGGAATCGGTGAGCGGGACGGCGAACTCCGTCGAGATGCGCGCGTCGAACCCGCGCCCGGCGACCGCGATCGCGTACGTGTGCTGGGCGTCGTCGCCGCAGGCGTCGACGCACTTGTAGCAGAGGATGCAGCGCGAGTAGTCGCGGACGTAGAGGTCGTTGTCGACCTTCACCGGCTGCGCGACGGTCTCCGCGGCGTCGCCCGTCGGCGCGTGGTGGTGGCCGGGCTCGCGAGCGTCGCGCTCCCCCGCCGCAGCCGACGGCGCCGACGCGCCGAAGCGCTCCGGCACCGCGCCGTACCCGGTGATCCAGTCGCGCACGCGCCCGGCGACGAGCGAGAGGTCCACCGACGAGCCGAGGAGCTCGAGGACGAGTTTCCGCGAGCGCCGGACCCGTTCCGAACCGGTGCGGACCTGCATCCCCGCCTCCGCGCGACGCGAGCACGAGGGCACGAGGGTGCGGGCGCCCTCGAGCTCGACGACGCACACGCGGCACGCGTTCGCCGGCGTGAGGTTGTCGGCGAAGCAGAGCGTCGGGGTGTCGACGCCCTCGGCGCGGAGCGCGTCGAGGATCGTCGAACCCTCGGGGACGCGGACCGTGCGGCCGTCGACCTCGAGGTCGATGAGCCGCGCCGGCGGGTCGAGCGGGATCGCGCTCACGCGCCGCCACCCCGCACGAGCCCGAGCGCGATCGCCGACTGCACGGCGTTCGCGGCGGTCTGGCCGAGTCCGCAGATCGAGGCGTCGCGCATGACGGCGGCGAGGTCGTCGAGGAGCGGCAGCTCGCGCGCCGCGTCCCCGCCGCGCGCGAGCCGGTGGAGCGC
>JBJTYK010000042.1:0-4651 GCA_046082745.1 Actinomycetota bacterium
CCCCCCCCCTCCCAGGCAGAGCCGGGAGACGGGGGGGAGGCTCCCCCCCCCCCCCCCCCCGGGGGGTTCCCCCCCCCGCGCCCGGTCGGCGTGCAACCGGTCGAAGGCCTCCGCGATCGCGCGCGGCTCGGGAGCGGTGACGAGCCCCGTCGTCCCGTCCTCGACGAACTCGAGCGGGCCGCCCGCGTCGGCGGTCGTCACGACCGGTCGGCGCGCGGCGAAGCCCTCGAGCGTCACGTAGCCGTAGTCCTCGTCGTAGGGCCCGTAGTGGACCGCGAGCGCGGTCCCGTAGAGCTCGTGGAGCCGCGCGTCGTCGACGCGCCCCTCGAAGGCGACGCGGTCGCCGACCCCGAGCCGCTCGACGAGCGCGCGGAGCGCGGGTTCCTCGGGACCCGAACCCGCGAGGACGAGCCGCACGCCGCTGCGCACGTGGCGCATCGCCTCGATCGCGAGTGTCTGGCGCTTCATCGGTTCCATGCGCCCCGGCAGGAAGACGTGGTCGCCGAGCGGACCCGGCTCGAGCCCGAGGAGCGCCTCGGTCGTCGGCGAGCGGTGGTAGAGGACCTCGCCCTCGAGCCGCTGCGTCGCCCAGAGCCGATCCGCGACGTTGCGCGAGTTCGTGAAGATGCGGCGCGCCTCACCGAGCGCGAGCGCGTCGGCGCGGCGGATCATGTCGCGGACGGCGGGCCCCTCGTCCTGTCGCGCGAGATCGGCGTAGCGCGGGTGGTCCCACAGCTCGTACGCGGTGCGGTGCTGGTGGATGAGCCAGACGATCTTCCGCTCGTGCGGCACGAGGTAGGCGGGGAACTTCAGCGCGATGACCGCGTCGATCGGGAGCCGATTTGACTCCGCGAGCTCCATGCTCCGCCAGAACGCCATCTGGTGCACGAGCATGTTCCCCGGGAACCACGCGCCGGCCACCGTCACGAGCTCCGCCTCGTGGCCGGCGTCGCGGAGCGCCCGGACGAGCCCCTCGGCGTGGACCTCGGCGCCGCCGCGGGCGAACGGCGTCTGGGGATGGCAGACGGCGATCCGCATGTCAGTCCGCGTCGCGGCGCAGGTGCTCGAGTTCCGTCTCGACGCGCGCGAGGCGATCGGCGAGCCCGGCCGCGAGCTCGCCGAGGTCGCCGAGCAATCGGTCGTAGCGGCGGGAGACCGGCCGCAGGAGGCGGAACTGCGCGACCTTCAGTCGGCGACGCCAGCGGGCGGGCGACGCGAGGTTCGGCTCGGACCGGGGGACGCCGACGCGCTCGTCGCCGCGCACCATCGCCGTGAAGTCGTGGAGGGCGTCGCGGAGTTCCGCGGTGCTCATGGACGACCGCACGGAGGCCTCCCGCGCCCAGTAGAGCTCTCGGGCGAGGGCCTCCGGGACCTGCGGGTCGCGGGGCTCCCCCGGGGGCGTCGACATCGCGGGGCGAGCCTAGCACCGGCCCCGCGGCCCCCCGGCGCGTCGCCCCCGACGCTCAGCCGCCGGGCTTCGACGCGGGCGAGAACGGCTCGCCCTCGCAGTCGGTGCGCAGCGGCAGCGGGTCCGGCGGTCGCGGCTCCTGCGTGAAGTCGAACGCCGACAGGAGCGGGGTGGCGTCGCGATCGCGGTCGGTCAGGAAGCGGTCGAGCCGGTAGTTGTCCTCCATGAAGCGCAGGACGCTCGAGAGCTCCCCGAGCTCGTGCGAGACGACGCCCTGCCGGGCGTACGGGCTGACGACGATCATCGGCACGCGGAACCCGAACCCCATGCGATCCACCTGCGGCGGCGGCACGTGGTCGTAGAACCCGCCGTAGTCGTCCCAGACGAGGAAGATGGCGGTCTCGTTCCAGATCGGGCTCTCCATGATCGCGTTGATGACCTCGGTCGACCAGTTCTCGCCGTGGCAGAAGCTGTACTCGGGGTGCTCCGAGAGCTCGAAGCGGGGCGTGATCCACGAGACCGGCGGGAGCGAGCCGTCGCGGATGTCGTCGAGCACGCGGTCGACCGGGCGCATGTAGCGGGCCCAGGCCTCCGGATCGTCCCGGTACCGCCGGATCGCGGAGTAGGCCGACCAGATGTAGCCGCGCTGTCGCTCCGTCGCGGAGTAGTGCGCCCAGAGGATGCCCGCCTCGTTCAGGAGGTCCCCCTCGGTGAGGAAGTCGAAGCACGGTGGCACCTTCACGATGTCGCCCTCGGCGTCGTAGACCTCGACGAGCTGCTGCGGCGGGGCGTCGCAGCCGAACGTGTTCGAGAAGAACCCGCTGCGCCGTGGGTTGTCCCGCGCGCCGCCCGACTGCGCCGCGATCGTGTACATGTGGTTCGGGAACGACGGCCCGTGGGCCGCAGCGAAGAAGTTGTCGAAGAGGACGTTGCGCTCGGCCCAGTGCCAGTAGTTCGGCAGCATGTCCTCGGTGAGGTAGGTGTACGCCCAGTCACCGAGCGGACCCTGATCGAACTGGTCCATCTGCCCGCCGTTCCACGCGACGATCGCGCAGTTGTAGCAGTGCGGGATGTCGCCCGGCAGGCGCTGGTCGGTCCCGACCCGCAGCGGCCGCGGCTCGCCGCGGTCCATCCCCATCGTCGAGCCGTTGCCACCGGGGAACGTCGCGAAGAGGTTGTCGTAGGTGCGGTTCTCCTTGATCAGGTAGACGACGTACTTGATCGGCCAGCGGGTGCTGATCCCGCTCGCGTCGACCGCGGCCGGCTGCGACGGCGACACCGTCGGGGGGAACGAGCGCTCCGCGCCCCCGGAGCCCGTGGAGCAGGCCGCGAGGAGCGCGAGCGCGAGGCCGACCGTCGCGCGGAGGAGGGGGCGGCGGAGCACGCTCCGAGTCTAGGCGACGCTCCCCGGAGCCCCGGGGAGCGTCGCCGCGAGGAAGCGCGCGAGCGCGTCGTCGAGCGGCGGGAGCGGATGGACGCCCGCGTCGGCGAGGCGGACGCTCGCGAGCGCGCTGTTCGCGGGCCGCGGGGCGCGGAGCGCGAGGTCCGCCGCCCGCTGGGCGACCGGTCGGCCGGGCAGTCCCGCGATCGCCGCGGCGCGGCGCAGCACCGCGAACCAGGTCGCGGGCTCGGGACCGGCGAGGTGGTACGTGCCGGGGTGGCCGGCCTCGAGCAGCGCGACGAGGCCGGCCGCGAGGTCGGGCACGTAGGTGGGCGAGCCGGTCCGATCCGCGATCGCACCGGCCTCCTCGCCGCGCGCGAGCGCCCGCACGGCCGCGGCGAGGTGGTCGCGGCCGGTCCCGAAGAGGAAGCCCGTCCGGGCGACGACGTGCGCCGGCACCGCGCGGGCGCGCTCCTCCCCCGCGAGCTTCGTCCGCCCGTACACGGAGCGCGGCGCGGGGGCGTCGTCCTCGTCGTAGGGCGTCGCCTTCGTCCCGTCGAAGACGTAGTCGGTCGAGACCTGCAGGAGCGTCGCGCCGCGCGCCCGAGCGGCCTCGGCGAGGTGTCCGACGGCATCGGCGTTGTCGCGCGCGGCGCGGGAGGGGTCGGCCTCGCAGCCGTCGACGTCGGTGAAGGCCGCGAGGTTCGCGATCGCGTCGCAGGCCGGCACCGTCGCGAGGACCGCCGCGCGATCGCCGACGTCGAGATCCGCGTGCGCGAACGCGACGAGGTCGTGGTGCGCCGCCGCCGCGTGGAACGCGCGCGCGACCGCGCCGCCCGCGCCGGTGACGACGATCCTCACGGCGTGCGGGCGACGACGGCGTCGAGGTTCGCCCGGTACCACGCCACCGTCGCCGCGAGTCCGTCGTCGAACCCGATGCGGGGCGCCCAGCCGAGCGCGCGGAGCTTCCCGTCGGCGACGCCGTAGCGCGCGTCGTGGCCGGGACGATCCGGCACGGAGACGATGCGGTCCGGGGGCGCCCCGACGAGCGCGAGGATGCGGCGCGCGAGGTCGACGTTCGCGAGCTCGGTCCCGCTCCCGATGTTGTAGACCTCGCCCGGCGCGCCGCGGTCGAGCGCGACGAGGAGGCCGCGCGCCCAGTCCTCCACGTGGAGGAACTCGCGGCGCTGTTCCCCGGAACCGTAGAGCGGCAGCGGTTCGCCGCGGAGCGCCGCGATCGCGAACGTCGGGACCACGCGTTCGACCTGCCGGGGTCCGTAGGCGTTCGTGCCGCGCACGATCGTGACGTCGAGACCGTAGGTCGCCCGCCACGCCTGGCAGAGGAGGTCGGCCGCCGCCTTGCTCGCGGCGTACGGGCTCCGCGGGCGCAGCGGGGCGTCCTCGGGCATCGGGGCGGCCCCCGGGTTCGGCCCGTAGACCTCGTCCGTCGAGACCATGAGGAGGCGTCGGCCGGCCTCGCGACACGCCTCGAGAACCGCGAGCGTGCCGCCGGCGTTCACGTCGAGGAAGGCGCCGGGCTCGGCGATGCTCCGGTCGACGTGGGACTCCGCCACCGCGTGGACGACGGCGTCGGTCTCCGCGACGAGCGGGCGCAGCGCCGCGGCGTCGCGGACGTCGCCGACGACGAGCCGCAGCCGTCCGTCGTCGCCGAGGTGCGCGAGGTTCTCGCGCGAGCCGCCGACCGACAGCCGATCGAGGACGGTCACGCGCGAATCCGGATCGGCGAGGATCGCGTCGACGAGGTGGGAGCCGATGAAGCCCGCGCCGCCGGTGACGAGGACGTGCCTTCCCATCGCGCGATGCTAACCGCGGGTCGGGGGGGGGGGGGGGGGGGGGGGGGG
>JBJTYK010000043.1:0-2986 GCA_046082745.1 Actinomycetota bacterium
CCCCCCCCCCCCCCCCCCCCCCCCCCCACCCCCCCCCTCCCCCTCTCCCCCCCCCCCCCCCGCGCCCGTCACCCGTCGGCACGTCGACGATCGCCGCCGGCATCCGCGTCTCGCGCAGCACCGCGAGCGCGAGCGCCCGCGGTTCCCCGACCACGACGCCGATCTCGGCGAGCGCCTCGGCGAGGAGGTCGGCGAGCAGGCGTCCGGCGGGGGAGTGCGTCGTCGGCGTCCCCCAGTGCGCGACCGCGGCGGTCCCGCGGTCGGCGCGCACGGCGACGTAGAGCGCGGCGCCGGCCTCGTTCGCCCGACGCGCGCGGTCCGACGGGCCGCCGTCGCGAGCGGAGAGCGCGGTCGGCCGCGCGCCGTGCGCGGCGAGCGCGCGCGTGACCTCGGCGGTGAGCCCGTCACTCGCCTCCGCATCGCCGTCGCCGTCCGCGCCGTCGCCGAGGTCCGCCGCCGCGTCGATGACGACGACGGCGCCCCGCGCGCCGCCCGCGGCGTCGCGGAGCCCCTCCTCCTCGCGCACGACCGCCCGGCTCGGTCCGGGGACCGCGGGCCGCAGCCGCTCGAGCTGCCGGACGGTCGCGAGCCCGACGATCCCGTCGGCGCCCGCGCCGATGTTCCGCTGGAAGTCGACCGCGGCCGCGTGCGTGCGCGGGCCGAAGATGCCGTCCTCCTTCCCGACGTCGAAGCCCATCTCGTTCAGCCGCTGCTGGAGGTCGAGGACGTCGTCGCCCCGGACGTTCGGGGAGCGCAGGTAGAGGGTGCGGTCGCCGAGCCGCCAGCCGGCCTCGACGAGGCGGCCCCAGGTGTCGGGGCCGACGATGCCGTCGTCGGGGAGCCCGCGGGACGCCTGGAACGCCCGCACGGCGGCCTCGGTCGTCGCGCCGAAGGAGCCGGCGAGCTCGTTCGCGGCGATCCGGTTCCCGAGCGCGACGAGCCGACGCTGGACGTCGCGGACGCCCTCGCCGGAGGACCCGGGGCGGATGAGCTGCGTCACGCGGCCCGACCCGTCCGACCCGTCCGAACCGTCTGACCGGCCCGTCCCGACCGCGCGCGGCGGACGGACACCTACAGGAGCGGGTCGAACTGGGCGAGGATGCGGTCCTTGCCCTGCGCGCCCACCATCCGGGCCTGCTCTTCGCCGCCCTTGAACAGGATGAGCGTCGGGATCGACATCACGCCGTAGCGCTGCGCGATCGCCGGGCTCTCGTCGATGTTCAGCTTCATGACGCGCAGCGATGTGGCCTTCTCCGTCGCGATCTCGTCGACGACGGGGGCGATCATGTGGCACGGCACGCACCAGTCGGCCCAGAAGTCCACGAGCACCGGCGTGTCGGAGCCGAGCACCTCGGCCTCGAAGTCCTGGTCGGTCACGTTTCCGATCGTCACGGGTTCCCTCCTCGGTCGGGCGGCGCGCCTAGTGTCCCTCGGCCTCGAGGAAGCGCTCCGCGTCGATCGCCGCCTTGCTGCCCTGCCCGGCGGCGGTGATGGCCTGTCGGTACGTCTTGTCGGTCACGTCGCCGGCGGCGAAGACGCCGGCGACGCTCGTGCGCGTGCTCGGTTCCGCGACGACGACGTAGCCGCCGTCGAGGTCGAGCTGTCCCTCGAAGAGCGCGGTGTTCGGCGTGTGGCCGATCGCGACGAACACGCCGTCGGTCTCGAGGATGCGCTCCTCGCCGCGCTCGGTGTCGCGCAGCCGCACGCCGGTCACGGCGTTCTCGCCGAGGACCTCCTCGACGGTCGCGTTCCACGTGACGGAGATCTTCGGGTTCGCGAGCACGCGGTCCTGCATGATCTTCGACGCGCGGAACTCGTCGCGCCGGTGGACGATCTCGACGTGCGAGGCGAAGCGCGTGAGGAACGTCGCCTCCTCCATCGCCGTGTCGCCTCCGCCCACGACGACGAGGCGCTTGTCGCGGAAGAAGAACCCGTCGCACGTCGCGCACGCGGAGACGCCGCGGCCGCGCAGGCGGGCCTCGCCGGGGACGTCGAGCCACCGCGCGCTCGCGCCGGTCGCCACGATGAGCGTGCGGGCGTCCCACGCCTGGTCGCCGGCCTCGACGCGGAAGGGGCGCGCGGCGAGGTCGACCCGGGTCGCGGTCGCGGAGAGCATCTCGGCGTCGAAGCGCGCGGCCTGCTTCTCCATCGCGTCCATGAGCTCGGGGCCGAGGATCGCGTCGACGAAGCCGGGGTAGTTCTCGACCTCGGTCGTGAGCATGAGCTGGCCGCCGGATTCGAGGCCCTTCAGGACGAGCGGCCGGAGGCCCGCGCGCGCGGTGTAGAGCGCGGCGGTGTAGCCGGCGGGGCCGGAGCCGAGGATGAGGACGTCGCGGGTGTCGGGCACGGAGGTCATCTTGCCACGGTGAACCGACGGCTCACCGGGGTTGTTCCCGGAGCGCCCGGCGGAGCACCTTCCCGGACGGGGTCCGGGGGAGCTCGGCCCGCACGACGACCTGCCGCGGAACGGCCCAGGCCGGGAGGGTCTCCCGGGCGAGCGCACGGAGGGCGTCCTCGCCCGGCGGGTCGGCGGGGTCGCGCGGGACGACGAACGCGACGACGCGCTCGCCCCACTCGGGGTCCGGCAGGCCGACGACCGCGACGTCCGCGACGCCCGGGTGTGCGGCGAGCGCGCGCTCGACCGGTGCGGGGAACACGGTCTCGCCGCCCGTCGCGATCGCGTCGTCGGCGCGGCCGAGGATCTCGAGGCGGCCGTCGTCGCGCAGGCGCCCGAGGTCGCGCGTGACGAGCCGGCCCGCGTCGCCGAACGCCTCCGCGGTCGCGGCGTCGTCGCCGCGGAAGCGGCGGAGCAGCGTCGGTCCGCCGAGCAGCACCCGGCCGTCGTCGCGGAGCGCGACGGTGACGCCCGGCAGCGGCATCCCGTCGTAGACGACGCCGCCGCAGGACTCCGTGCACCCGTACGTCTCGACGACGTGGGGGGAGGAAGGCGGCAAGGTGGTGGGGGGAGAGGGAGGGGGGGGGGGGG
>JBJTYK010000044.1:0-5228 GCA_046082745.1 Actinomycetota bacterium
GCAGGACGGCGGCCGTCCTGCGCGCCGCCGCCGACCACGGGAACGTCGATGCGCGCTCGCGCCCGGCCGACGCGAGCCGCGCGCGGAGCGCGTCGTCGTCGAGGAGCCGCGCGAGCCCCGCGCCGATCGCGTCGACGTCCGTCGGGTCGACGAGGACCGCCGCGTCGCCCGCGACCTCCGGGAGCGCGGAGCGGTCGGAGGTGAGCACCGGCACGCCCGCCGCCATCGCCTCGAGGACCGGCAGGCCGAAGCCCTCCTCGAGCGACGGGTACGCGAGGAGGCTCGCGCCGTCGAGGAGCGCGGCGCGGTCGGCGTCGTCGACGTAGCCGACGCGCAGGAGCCGCGAGCGCACCGCGGGCGGGAGCTCCGCGACGGCGCGGTCGAGGTCGCGCGCCGCGGCGGGGAACCACCGGACCGGCCCGCCGGCGACCACGAGGCGCGCGTCCCCCGGGAGCGCCGCGAACGCCGCGACGAGGCGCGGGAGGTTCTTCCGCGGCTCGATGCCGCCGACGAAGAGCGCGTAGCGGCCCTCGCCGACCCCGAGGCGGTTGCGGCGCGCCGCCGCGTCCGCCGGGACGCGCGCGGGGTCGACGCCGTGCGGGACGACCTCGATCCGCGCCTCCTCGATGCCACCGAACGCGACGAGGTCGCCCGCGACCGCCCGCGACGGGACGATCGCCGACGCACACGCCGCGAGCGCCCCACGGAAGCGTCGGAGGAAGCGGTCATCCATCTGCGGTGCGGTCTCGGGATGGCGCACGAACGCGAGATCGTGGACGACGAGGACGACGCCGCGCGAACGCGTCGGCGGCGGCAGGAAGTTCGTCGCGAGGAGCGCGTCGAAGCGCGCGAGCCACTCGAGCCGCGGGACGCCGAGCCGGAAGGAGAGCGGCTGGAACACCCGCGCCGGGAACCGGCTCGCGCGTTCCTCGAGGTTCGCGGCGGGCGGGAAGAACGTGCGGGGTCGCAGGAGGCCACGGGCGTGGAGGTACCAGGCGACGACGGTGTCGTCGGGTGCGGCCGCGGGCAGGTGCTCGAGCAGCCGCGCGGCGTACGTCCCGACCCCCGTGCGACGCGGGTCGAGCGCGGGCCGCGCGTCGACGAGGAGACGCACTAGTCGACCCCGACGCGGCTCTGGTCGCCGAGGACGAGCCGGTGCACGGCGCCGCCGCGTCCCTCGACCTCGACCCCGCGACCGAGGAGCGAGCCCCGCAGCCGTGCGCCCTCGATCCGCGCGTCGGCCATGACAATCGAGTCCTCGACGGTCGCGCCGCGCACGACGCACCCACGAGCGAGCGCGACGTCGGGCCCCACGGTCGCGTCCTCGACGACGGCGCCCGAGCCGATCACGACGGGCCCGACGATCGTCGAGCGGACGATCCGCGCCCCCGGCTCGACGACGGCGACGCCCGCGACGGTCGAATCCGCGTCGACCTCGCCCTCGACGCTCGGTGCGAGGAGCGACAGGAGCATCCGGTTCGCCTCGAGGAGGTCGTCGGGCCGCCCCGTGTCCTTCCACCACCCGCCGACGAGCTCCGCGCGGACCGTGTGCCCGCGGTCGATGAGCCACTGGATCGCCTCGGTGATCTCGAGTTCCCCGCGGGCCGAGGGGCGGAGCGAACGACAGGCGTCGAAGATCGCGTCCCGGAACAGGTACACGCCGACGAGCGCGATGTCGGAGACGAACGTCGTCGGTTTCTCGACGAGGCGCACGACGCGCTCCCCCTCGACGACCGCGACGCCGAAGTGCTCGGGCTCGGGGACGCGCGTGAGGAGGATCTGCGCCTCGGGTTCGCGTTCCTCGAACATCCGCACGAACCGCTCCACGCCCTCGAGGAGGAGGTTGTCGCCGAGGAAGAGGAGGAACGGCTCGCCGCGCAGGTACTCCTCCGCGACGAGGACCGCGTGCGCGATGCCGAGCGGCTCCGGCTGCGGCACGTACGTGACGCGCAGTCCCCACGCCGCGCCGTCGCCGACCGCGGCACGGATCTCCGCGCCGGTCGCGCCGGTCACGACGCCGACGTCGGTGATCCCCGCGTCGCGGATCGCTCCGAGCACGTGGAACAGGATCGGCACGTTCGCGACGGGGATGAGCTGCTTCGCGTTCGTGTGGGTGATCGGTCGCAGGCGCGAGCCGGACCCGCCGGCGAGGACGAGCGCCCTCACGGGTCGAGGCAGTCGCCGGGGGCGAGCGGCGGCCCGGGCCGGAACGTCGGCCCGACGACGACCGCGACGTCGGTCCCCTCGGGGAGCGAGCCGGGCGGGGCCGCGACGACCGTGCCCGCGCGCAGGAACCGCCGGACGACGCGGGCCATCTGCGGCCCGGTCCGGCTCGTCGGGTCGAAGAGGACCGTCGCGCCGTTCACCGGCGTGGGGCGATCGAGCGCGACGGGGAAGGCGCCGAGGATCTCGGGACCGACGGCGAACCCCGACCGAACGAGGAGCTCGAACGCGGTCGTCGGGCCGTCGCCGGCCGTCGTCGCATCGAGGGCGTGCACGGACACCGCGACGACGGCCGGCGATGGCGGCGTGTCGAGCGAGAGCTTCCCGAGGTCACCGAGCGGTCGTCCGCGGCGGAGCTTCCGGTAGAGGTTCGTGGCGTCCGGCTCGATCGGCTTCAGCACGGACTTCTCCCCCTCCCACGCGGGGTACGTCGGCACGACCCGGAAGTCGGCGTTGCCGGCGCCGGCGCCGCGGAGCCGGTCGGCGAGGTACGCGAGTTCCGCCGGATTCAGGGCCTCGTCCACGACGAGGTTGCCGAGGACGTCGGGCAGCAGCGACGGGAGCTGGAGGACCTCGTCGGGCGCGAGCATCCGGGCGATGACGGCGCGCAGGAACTGCTGTTGGCGCGCGATCCGCGCGAAGTCGGGGATCCGGTCGCACGGCTGGTGGCGGGTGCGGACGTAGGCGAGCGCCTGGTCGCCGTCGAGTCGCTGGCAGCCGGCGGGCAGGTCGAGCGCGGTGAGCGGGTCGGTCATCGGCTCCGGCAGGCAGAGATCCACGCCCCCGATCGCGTCCACGACGCCCTCGAACCCGGCGAGGCTCACGTAGAGCACGTGGTCGATCGGGATGCCCGTGAGGGCCGTGATCGTCCGCGCGACGAGCTGCGCGCCGCCGCCGAGGATGCCCTGCTCGAACGCGGCGTTGATGCGGTCCTCGCCGACGCCGGGGATGTCGACCCA
The DNA here is from genome assembly GCA_046082745.1 of Actinomycetota bacterium. Lineage (GTDB taxonomy): Bacteria > Actinomycetota > UBA4738 > UBA4738 > HRBIN12 > JBJTIF01. The sequence goes on from JBJTYK010000044.1 coordinate 3,183, forward strand.
CAGGTCGCGCGGGAACGAGAGGAACGTCGCCCGCTGCGCGTCGGGCTCGGTGCGCACGAGGATGATCGTGTCGGAGCGGTTCTCGCCGCCGATCGCGGCGTCGTCGCCGAACCGCTCGATCTGTTCCGCCGACAGTCCCTCGCGGCTGTCGCTGCCGAGGAGGAGGTAGGTGCACGACTCCGCGGCGCAGGTCCCCGTGATGTCGAACGCATCCCCCGTCTCGACGGGGATCGTCACGCGGCTCGATTCGGCGAGCAGGTAGAGGCCGAGCCCCGCGGCGGACCCCACGGCGAGCAGGCTCGAGGCGAGCGCCATCGCGGCGAGCGCCGTGCGCCGACGGCGGGAGGGGTCGGGGGCGATCCGCATCGCGTCGAAGCGTACCCGCGGGGCTCCGCCGGGGGGACCTCCGCGGATGGCGTTCCCGTGGCGCCGGTCGAGCGCGCTTCAGGCGCCGCGGACGACGAGCACCGAGCAGCGCGCGTGCCGCGCGACGTGCTCGCTCACGCTGCCGAGGACGGCCCGCTGGAACCCCGAGCGGCCGTGGTGGCCGACGACGAGGAGGCCGACGTCCTCACGCTCGGCGGCCGAGAGGATCGCGTGTTCGGGCCGGCCCATCGCCATCTCGCGCACCGGACGGACGCCCTCGGCGGTCGCCGCCCGGACCGCCTCGGCGAGCCCCTCCGGGCTCGCCTCGTCCGGCGTGAGCACCCACTCGGCATCGCCGCCGACGCCGCGGACCCGTCGACGGCCGCGAGGATCCTCCCGGGGAACGCCCCGCCGTCGCCGCGCGCGACGAGGGTCGGCATCGGCGCGGCGCGCAGGACCGACAGGGCGACCCGCCCGACGCGCAGCGCCGCCGCGAGCGCGCCGCCGTCGGCGCCGACCGCGACGAGGTCGCATCCCGTCCGTTCGGCCTCTTCGACGAGGACCGTCGCCGCGTCGCCCGCGGCGACCCGTCGCTCGCACCGCACCCCCACGGCCCCCGCGATCGCCGCGACCCGCGCGAGGGCCGCCTCGGCGACCGCCTCGACGTCGTCCCCGTGCGGCTCGCCGGGGTCGATCGCGTGGACGGCGACGAGGGTCGCGTCGGTCGCCGCGGCGAGGGCCGTCGCCTGGCGCGCTGCCTCCTCCGCCCGCTCGGAGCCGTCGGTGCCGCAAAGGATCCGCCCCGGGAACGCCATGGCGGCATCGTAGGCGCAGGGGACCGCGCCCGGCCCGCGCGACGCCCGGCGGCGCTCCCGTAGGCTCCGACCATGGACCGCCGCGACCGACTCATCGAGGCGGGGCTCGCCCTCGCGCGGGAGCTCTCCTCCGAGGCCGTGCTCCAGCGCATCGTCGAGCTCGGCGTCGAGGTGACCGGCGCGCGCTACGGCGCCCTCGGGGTGCTCGAACCGGGGAAGCGACACCTCGGCCGCTTCATCACCGTCGGGCTCACCCCCGAGGAGGAGGCCGCGATCGGCGACCCGCCGAAGGGGCACGGCCTGCTCGGCGCCCTCATCGAGGACGCCCGGCCGATGCGCGTCGACCGGATGGGGGACGACCCCCGCTCGGTCGGCTTCCCCCCGAACCATCCGCCGATGACCTCGATGCTCGGCGCGCCGATCGTCGCACGCGGTGCGGTCGTCGGGAACCTCTACCTCACCGACAAGCGCGGCGCCGCCGCGTTCGACGCCGAGGACGAGGCCGCGGTCGTCGTCCTCGCGGCGCAGGCCGCGGTCGCGATCGAGAACGCCCGCCTCTACGAGGAGGCCCGGACGCGGGCCCGCCGGCTCGAGGCGGTGCGCGAGATCGCGCTCGGCATCCTCGGCGGCGCCGACGTCGAGGAGACCCTGCGCACGATCACGCTCCGCGCCGCGTCGCTCGTCGACGCCGAACGCGCCAAGGTCGTCCTCGGCGAGACGCCCCCGACCGACGGCGAGGGGCCCGCGCTCGTCGTCCCGCTCGGGAGCGGGGAGGGAGCCACCGGGGGGAGCGCCCAATTCCCCCCCCCCCACCAAACACCATCCCCCCCCCCCAACAAAGAGACCCCCACCCCCCCCCCCCCCC
>JBJTYK010000045.1:0-8404 GCA_046082745.1 Actinomycetota bacterium
GCGGTCCCGAAGCTGTAGCGGCCCGCGCCGCCGAGCCCGTTCACGACGTACGTGAGTCCGCCCACCGACAGCCGCTCGTACGTGTGGTCGTGGCCGGCGAGGACGAGATCCGCGCCCATGCCCACGAAGTCCCACTGCATCGCCCCGGTCGAGCCGTGCGACGAGGACGACGAGTACGGCGGGTGGTGGAGGACCACGACCTGCCAGGCGACCGTTGAGGCGGCGATCCCGTTCTGGAGCCACGTCCGCTCGGCCGAGAGCTCGCTGCCGCTGTTCAGGCACGCCTGCGAGTCGATGAAGAAGAACTCGACGTCGCCGACGACCTGGCCGTACACGAGCTCGGTCCCGGGGAGGGCGAAGTAGGACGTGTAGTTCGAGATCCCGCCGTCGGAGTAGTCGTGGTTGCCGGTCGCGGGGAAGAACCGGTTCACGTCGGCCGTGCCGCCCGCGCAGTTCGTCCCGGATCCGGCACCCTTCAGGAACGCGCAGTAGTACTTCCCGACCACCTTGTCGTAATCCCCCGTCGCGCTCGACGTGTAGTAGTTGTCCCCCACCGTGACGACCGCGGCCGGGTTCCAGCCGGCGACGAGCGTGGCGACCGAGCCCTCCGCGGTCGTGTTCACCCCGTAGTCGCCGATCACGGCGACCGTGGAGCCGGCGAGCGCGACCGCTCGACGCTCCGGAACGACCGTTCCGAATCCCGCCGCGAGGGCGAGGACGATGGCGATGCCGAGGACCCGTCTTCCCGTCATGGTGCGATGCCTCCCGTCGAGGTCGACTACCGGGTGATGCGCGTGCGGCCGTTCGTGTACGTCTTCAGCACGATCTCGAGGTCGCCGCTCCCCGCGAGGAGCTTCACGCTCACGATGCACTGGTTCGTGACCTTCGTGCTGCACCGCGGGTACGCGGTGTAGTTCGAGGGGATGTCCAGGCGGCCGTCCGGCAGATGCCAGAGCTTCACGTACCGCAGATCGATGAGGAGCTTCCCCGACGAGGACGTGAACGTGCTCTTGTCGAAGTAGAAGCGGAAGAGGTACGGCGTGGTGGGATCGACCGTCGGCGCGTCGAAGGTGAACACGTAGCACGACGCGGGCAGCGTGGAGACGGTGCAGGTCGGCCCGCTCGTCGTCGTGCCACCCGTCGTCCTCGAACCGGAACCCGTCGCGGACGTCCGCAGTGTGGTCGTCGTGGACGTGCTCGTCGTCGTGGTGGTCGTCGAGCCTGCCGCAGCCGTGGTCGTCGATGAGCACGATGACGGCGCGTCGGGCGCGCAGGAGCTTCCGATGTTCACGTCCTTCAGGTTGGCCGTTCCGTTCGTCGCCGACGCGCCGGTGAGGTTCGTGTTCAGGGCCCCCGTCAGGGTGTCGAGGCCGTACTGGAGGGTGTCCCCACCCGCCAGCGAGCCGCCGGCGCAAACCGACGCGCCGCAGGGCCGGACCAGCACGGTCGCGCGCGCGGTGTTGTTCGTCAGGAACGGATCGGTGAGGGTCGGGGTCGTGAACTCGGCGATGAGGTCCGCGCCCGAGGGGAACGTGCCGACCGGGTAGAAGGGGACGCTCACCTTGAAGACGATGACCGCCTCCGCGTTCGCGGCGACCGAGACGGGGCAGTCGAACGCGTAGTCGCTGGCCGTCACCGGCACGTAGGTGCACGCGATCGTCGACCCGCCGGACGTGACTCCGAGGAGCGTGGGCTTGTCCTCGACCACGGAGTTCGCCCCGACGAGCGTGAGGAAGTTCAGTCGAACGGTGGTGCTCACGGTGCCACCCGTCTGGTTCTTCACCCGAAGCTGGTACTCGTAGGTCGCTCCCGACTCGAGGCCGCGGGCCACCCGACCCGCGTACAGGCCATCCACGCGGAGCCACAGGGTGTCGGCGTCCACGAAGTAGGCGCGCTCGGTGGCGTCGACCGTGTTCGGCACGGTGCACGTCGCCCCCGATTCCGCGCACCGTCCGGTCACGCCCGCCGTGCCGTCCGCCCAGCCCGCGAACATCCCGGTGGACGCCGACGCCGTGAGCGTCATCGAACGGGCGGCGAGGAAGGCATCGGTGGTGCTCGCCGAGTCCACGACCTCGGACCACACCCGGGTCCACATGAGGTCACGGAAGATCGCCGTGCAGGGGGAGGCACCCGACCCGGTGCAGGAGAGCTGGTGCGAGTCCGTTCCCTGCGACGCATCGTTCGAGGTCGCGGACGTGATCGTCCCCGATGCCTTCCCGAAGATCACCGACTCGACCGTGAGGCGGCGGCCGAACGTCGCGGCCGTGCTCTTCCCTTCCAGCATCGTCACCGTGCAGGAGTTGGTCTCCCGCTTGGCGAGGGAATCGCCGCAGTCGGGCGCGCCGCTCGCATTCCAGCTCCGGAACGTCCAGCCCGTTGCCGCAGACGTCGTGAGGGCAACGTCGGTGCCGTCGAGGACCACCCGGTAGCAGGTCGTCGAGGTGGTCGTGGTGCAGCTGTTCAGGGCGGGCGCGGCGTCACCCGAATACCCGGCGGCGGTCGCGTCGTTGGCCGGGGAGGGCGAGAACGAGACGGTGCCCGAGCCGACGATGTCCAGGCGGAGCTGGCGGCCGAAGTACGTGCGGGCTTCGCGGGAAGCGGTCATCGCGATCGTGCAGGTCGGCTGCACCCCCGCCGGGGAGGCAGTGCCCGACAGGACGCATGGTCCACCGGCGAAGTTGCGCAGCACGTAGTCCGTGCCGCCCGATGCCGTGAGGCCGAGACCCGTGCCGTCGAGGACCACCCGATAGCAGGTCGTCGAGGTGGTCGTGGTGCAGCTGTTCAGGGTGGGAACGTCGGCGGCGACGCCGGTCGCGGTGACGGCGTTGGCCGCGGAGGCGGAGAACGAGACGGTGCCCGACCCCACGATGTCCAGGCGCAGCTCGCGCCCGAAGTACGTGCGGGCCGAGCGCGGGGCGTCCATCGTCACCTTGCACTTGCGCGCGACCCCGGCGTTCGTGGAGGTCGATCCGGAGACCGCCTCGCAGGTCACCCCGGCGAAGTTCCGCAGCTCGTAGCCGGTGTCACCGGTCGCCGAGAGGTCGAGCTTCGTGCCGTCCAGCACGACGTAGTAGCAGGTGGTGTCGGCGCTGCGCGAGTCGCAGGTCGTGGTCGCCGGCTGATCGCCGTCGGCGGGGGTCGTCGCGTCGAAGGTGAGCGCCACGGTGCCCTTGCCCTTGAGCGGCAGCGCGAGCTCACGGCCGAAGTAGGTCTTGGCCGAGTGCGGGGCGTCCATCGTGATCGTGCACGAGTACTTCACGCCGGCGGCGGTCGCATCGCTGCCGGTGCCCGCGCAGTCGACCGCACCGTCCGCGTCATCGTCACCGGCGTAGTTGCGCAGCTCGTAGTCGGTGCCGGGGTCGGCGGTGAGGGTGAGATCCGTGCCGTCGAGGACCACCCGGTAGCAGGTGGTCGTCCCGGTCGAGACGCAATCGCCCAGGGTGTCGGCCTCGTCGGGGTCGTTCATCGAGTCGGCGTCGAAGGAGACGGTGCCCGCACCGGTGAGGGCGAGCGCGAGCTCACGGCCGAAGTAGGTCCTGGCAGAGCGGGGCTCGGTCATCTCGATCGTGCAGTTGCGCACGACCTGGGCGTTGGTCGTGTTCGTGCTCGACGGAACCGGGGCGCATGTGCTGGTCCCGGCGTAGTTGCGCAGCTCGTAGTCATCGGCGGTACCGGCGACCCCGAGGTCGCCGGCGGCGGTGAGGGTGAGGGTCCTGGCGTTGAGAACGACGCGATAGCAGGTCGCCGTGCCGGTCGAGACGCAGGCATCCAGCGTCCCCGCCTGGTCGGGGTCGCCGGTCGCGTCCGCGGAGAAGGAGACGGTGCCCTTGCCGGTGAGGGCAAGCGCGAGCTCGCGGCCGAAGTAGGTCCTGGCAGAGCGGGGCTCGGTCATCTCGATCGTGCAGGTGTAGGCGACGCCGGCCGCGGTCACGTCGTCAGTCCCGTCGTCGTCGGGATCGAGAACCTCGGCGCAGGTGTCGCCGGCGTAGTTGCGGAGCTCGTAGTCCGTGTCGCCGGCGGCGGTGAGGGTCACCTGGATCCCGGTGTCGAAGGTGCCCACGCAGTCGCTCCGCGGGTCTCCGTCAGCGGGATCCGGGAGGAAGCAGTTGATGCCCGCCGGACTCGACGTCACGGTCCCCTCACCTACGACCGTCACGGTGAGGTCGTAGGTCTTGATGAAGGTCGCGGTCACCGTCCGGGTGAAGGTCATGTCGAACGGGATCGCGACGACACAGACGTCCGGAGCATCCGCAGGCGGGACCTCGCAGTTGCCCGACCAGGAGTCGAACCTCCATCCGGTCGGCGCATTCGCCACGAGGGTGACCGAGGTGCCCGTGTCGTAGACCTCGGTGCAGTCGTTCGGAGTTCCGTCCCAGTCACAGTCGATGGCGCCGGAGGGACTCGACGCCACGGCACCGTGTCCGACGATCGAGACCGTGAGCCCATAGGTCTTGATGAACGTCGCGGCGACCGTACCCGCCGCGGTCATCTCGACCTGACACGTGCTCGAACCGGTGCAGTCCGTCCCCCAGGAGCCGAACCGGTAGCCGGAGCCGGCGCTCGCGGTCAGGTTCACCTTCTTGCCGTCGAGGACGACGACCGAGCAGGAGGCGGAGCCGGCGCTCGAGACGCAGTCGGACAGCGTGGGCTGGGTCGCGTCCGGGGTCGAGGCATCGAGAGCGAAGGAGACGGTCCCGTTGCCGGTCACCGAGACGCTGAGCTGCCGGCCGAAGTAGGCGGTGACGGAGCGAGCCTCGCTCATCGCGACCGTGCACTTCGTCGGGGTGCCCACCACGGGCGTGCAGCCGGTCCAGTTGCGGAAGGCGTACCCGGAGGCGGCGCTCGCCGAGAGCGTGACGGTGTCCGTCACGTCGTAGATCTGGGAACAGTCGTTCGATGAGCCGGCGCCGCAGTCGATCCCGGTGATCGCGGCGTCCGTGCCATCCACCGTGCGCACCCGCCCCGAACCGGTGGCGGTGACCACGAGCTCGAACACCTGGATGAAGGTGGCGGTGACCGTCTCGGCGCCGTCCACGGTGACCGAGCACGATGTGCTCACGTCCGAGTCGCAGCCGCTCCAGGAGCCGAAGCGCCAGCCCGACGTGGGGCTCGCCGTGAGGGTGACCGAAGCTCCGACGTCGTAGGTCTCGGAGCAGTCGCCGCTGGTGCCAGAGCCGGAGTTCGTGCAGTCGATGAGGAAGGGGGCGGACGCCGCATCACGAACGGTGCCCTGACCGGTGATCGTGGAGACCGTGAGGTCGTAGGTCGTCGGCGCGGCTCCGAACGTGGCGGTCACGCTGCGGGCCTGCGACATCGTGACCGTGCAGGTGCCCGATCCCGAGCACGCGCCCGACCAACCGGTGAAGCTCACTCCGCCGGTCCCGGATGCCGTGAGCGTGACCTCGGTCCCGTCGTCGTAGGACCGGGTGCAGTTCGCGGTGCAGGATGCGGTGCTCCCGCTCGCCACGGGAGCGAACGTCACCGTGCGCGTCCCCGAGGACTCCCCCGCAAGAGTGAGAGCCAGCTCGTACGTGGCAGGCAGGGTCAGGGAGACGGCCTGCGGGACCCAGTAGGCATCGCCGTTGTACCCGTTTCCGGCGACGAGCCCGGTGCCACCCCCTTCGCCGATCTGCCCGTAGTTGTCGTCGCCCCAGCACTTGATGACCTTCGAGATGAGGAGCGAGCAGGCGAACTGCGAACCGCTCGTCACGAGCGATGCGACCGGATCCGACAGTCCCGTCACGGTCTGGGGAGTGGAGGTGGAGGTGACGGTGCCGTTCTGGACACCGTCGCCCAGCGCCTCCTCCCCGTCCTGTCCCCAGCAGAAGACCTTTCCGCCGTCGGCGACCCCGCAGGTGTGCAGGAGCCCTGGGGAGATGTCGGTGAAGTTGTGCGAGCCCACGACGAGTGCTGGCGCGTAGAGGGTTTCGGGCGAACTCGGGACGGATGCGCCGTTGCCCGCTCCGCCCTGGAGGGTGTCTCCCCAGCAGTACGCATCGCCCGATGTGGCGACCGCGCACACGCGTGCGGACCCTGCGGAGAGGTCGGCGATGCCCGAGAGGTAGGAGACGCCTCCCGGCCCTACGACCTGGACCGGAGACGTGGAGTACTGGAGCGAAACGTCCCACTGCGCGTCGTTGTCGGCCTGACCATTTCCGAGGGTTCCGCCGGAGTCCCCTCCCCAGCAGTAGGCCGACCCCGCTGACGTGCGCGCGCAGGAGAAGGATGTCCCGACGGCGACCGCCGAGACGCCGGTGAGCCCGGTCACCGCAACCGGACTCAACCTGTTCGTGAGCGTTCCGTCCCCGACCTGCCCCGTGGAGTTCTTGCCCCAGCAGTAGGCGACGCCGCCCGTCGTCACCGCGCACGCCGTCCCCCAACCGACGCTCACGCTCGAGAAGACCGGATTGCCCGAGATCGAGATCCTCGTCGGCGTGCTGTGCACGTTCGAGTCCGTGGTACCGATTCCCAACTCGCCGTCGCTGTTCTGTCCCCAGCAGTAGAGAGCGCCATCATCTGCGACCGCGCAGGTGACGGACTGACCCGCGTCGATGGCCGTGAAGACCCGGCCGGCGGGCATCGAGACCTTCACCGGCACCGGGCTGTTCGTCGAGAGCCCATTGCCGAGCTGGCCCTTGTTGTTCTGCCCCCAGCAATACGCGGTCCCGCCGGCCGTGAGGGCGCACGCGTGGGACCAACCGGCGTCCACCGTGGCCCAGGTCGTCCGGACGGGGTCGAAGGTCGCGACGACGCTCCTCGCCTGCGACATCGTGACGGAGCAGGTGCCGGTCCCGGAACACCCGGAGCCCGACCAGCCCGCGAAGGTCGAACCGGCCGCCGCGGCCGCCGTGAGGGTGACGGCGGTGCCGTCGTCGTAGGACTTCGAGCAGTCCACCGTGCAGGTCGGCGAAACCGACGCCGGGACGGGCGAGAACGTGACGGTGCCGGACCCTGAACCCTGCAGGTCGAGCGAGAGCGCGTAGGACGACGGCAGGGTGACGCTCACGGCCTCGGGCGTGGCGACGTCCGCGGACGACGCGGAGCCGTTCCCCGCCTGCCCGTACCCGTCCTCGCCCCAGCAACGGATCTCCTTCGTCGCGAGCAGCGCGCAGGAGAAGAGCGTCCCGCTCGTCACGGCATCGACCGCCGGATCGCTCACGCCGGCGCCGAGCCCGGCCACGAGCTGTGGGCCGGTCAGCCGATGCGTGACGGAGCCGTCGCCGTCGCCGAGGGCCTGGTTCGTGTCCGAACCCCAGCAGTAGGCATCTCCCCCGCTCACGCCGCAGATCTGGCCGGCGTTGAAGGAACCCCCCGCCCCCGGAGCGATGTCCGAGAAGGCGAGTCCTCCCGTCACCAACTGAGGAGTGAAGACCGTGGCGCTCGCCGACCCGGTCCCCAGCGCCCCGTACGAGCCGGAGATGTCGTTCCGACCCCAGCAGTGGGCCGCCCCTCCGGCGACGACGGCGCAGACGGAGTCGTCACCCGCGGCGACGGCGGTTGCCGTCGACAGACCGGTGACTTCGACCGGGAGGAACGAGTTCGGGTAGAAGGAGTAGTTGGGATAGGGTGCTGCATTCACCCCGTCCCCGAGTTCGCCGTCCTCCTCGGTGCCCCAGCAGTAGACCTTTCCGCTCGACACGACCACGCAGGCGTGTGAACCGCCCGCGGAGATGTCGGTGATGCCCGTCAGGTAGGCGGTCCCCGTTGGATCCTTCACCTGCTGGGGGGTCGTCTGCTGCTGGTACACACCATTGCCGAGCTCGCCGTAGTAGCCCGATCCCCAGCAGTAGGCGGTCCCGGCCGTCGTCCGCGCGCAGACGCTCGCGAGCGACACCGTGACGTCCATGAATGTGACGCCACCCGGCATCGTGATGGGCGTCGGTGACGAGGTGTCCGCTGAGCCGCCCGCCGTGTCGTTGCCCATCTGACCCGTGTAGCCATTGCCCCAGCAGTAGACGGCGCCGTTGTCGGCGACCGCACAGCTCGTCTCGAATCCGGCGCTGATGGCCGTGAAGATTCGACCGGCGGGCATCGAGACCTTCGTCGGCGACGACTGGTCCGACGTCGCGCCGTTGCCGATCTGCCCCTTGTTCCCCCGGCCCCAGCAGTACGCGACGCCGCCCGCGGTGATGGCGCATGCGTGTGTCGCTCCGGCGTCGACCGCCGCCCACGTGGTGGTCCCTGCGGCCGAGGCGGGGGCGGCAGGCGCGACGTTCGTGACGACGGTGAGCGCGCCAGCGAGGAGCAGCACGGACGTCGAGGACGCGAGCCAGCGCGGCTGTCGCCGCAGGAGCCTCCTCATGTGTGCGCCTTCCCCTCGATCACCGGACCGCGGAAGTGTCGCCCGGCGCGGGGGCCACGCGCCCCGTCGGCGGTCACAAGCGCCCGGTGCTCTCGGTCACCG
>JBJTYK010000046.1:0-2018 GCA_046082745.1 Actinomycetota bacterium
GGGGGGGGGGGGGGGTCGCCCCCGCCCCCCCCCCCCCCCCCGCCCGCACGATTGTTCCGGGAAGCCGTCGGGCGTAGCCTTCCCCCACGACGGTCGCTCCCGCGGCCGTGCTGCAGGGGCCGCATCGGGCGGTCCCGCGACGGGGGAGGCTCCATGTTCGACCTGCGGCCGTACACGACTCCGGCGAGGCAGCTCGCGACGTCCGCCGTCGCCTCCGCGTTCGGGTTCGGGATGCTCGCGCTCACCGCGACGCCCTCGGCGGCGCTGACCGCGGCGCCGACCTGCACGTACGACGGCTCGGCCACCGTGACGGTGAGCGCCCCCGACGCCGATTCCTACGGCCTCTACCTGTTCCGCTCCGGTTCCGACGTGACGGTGAAGTACGACGCCGACGACTCCGACCGGGTCGGTGCCTCCGCGACGGCGCTCACCTGCACAGACGGGATGAGCGCCCACCCGGCCACCACCGTGAACGTCGCGACCGCCGACGGCGACGAATGGACCGACGTCCACATCCAGGACCCGGGCGCCTGGAGCGGGACCACCATCACGATCACCGACCCCGACGGCGGCGACGCCTCCTGGGTCATCGTCGTCGGCACGTCGGGCAACGAACTCATCGACCTCGGCAGCCTCGGCTTCACCCTGAACCTCGTGGACATGAACACGATCGGGGCGGACGGAGTCGGGGGGAACGACACGATCTTCCTCGCCCCGCTCTCGGGCGCCGTCGAGGGGCTCGCCTACGGCGGCTCCGGGGACGACGCGCTGTTCGGGTCGTCCATGCCGGACTTCCTCTACGCCGAGGACGGCGACGACACCGTGACCGGCGGAGCGAGCAACGACCTCCTCTTCGGAGGAACCGGCGCCGACTCGCTGAGCGGCGGGGAGGGCGACGACCAGCTCTTCGGGAGCGCCGGGAGCGACTCGCTCATCGGCGGGGCCGGCACCGACACCGTCTCCTACTACGACACGGGCTGCGGCGTGGTGGCGAACCTCGACGGAGCCATCGGCGACGGCTGCGCGTCGGAGGACGACGTGATCGCCTCCGACGTCGAGAACCTCACGGGCGGCAGCGGCAACGACACCCTCTTCGGCGACGCCGGCCCGAACTCGCTCGTCGGCGGGAACGGCGCCGACAGCCTCTACGGGGAGGAGGGCGACGACTCCCTGGTCGGCGGGTTCCAGGACGACGCCCTCTTCGGGGGCACCGGTTCCGACTCCCTGAACGGTGGCGACGGCTTCGACTCGCTCCACGGTCAGGACGGCGACGACGCCCTCATCGGCGGACTCGCCCCCGACACCCTCGTCGGCGGACCGGGCGGCGACACGCTCTCCGGCGGCGCGAACACCGACGTGCTCTCCTACGCCGACATGACCTGCGACCTCACCGTGACGGTCGGAAGCGGCGATGCGGACGACGGCTGCTCCGGGGAGGGCGACACGGTCGGCGGCGACGTGGAGAACGTCATCGGCGGCAGTGGGAACGACGACATCACCGGCTCGGTCACGGCGAACGTCATCTCCGGCAACGACGGCGACGACACCATCTCCGGTGGTGGCGGCGACGACTTCCTGCGGGGCGACGCGGGCGCCGACACGCTCGTCGGCGGGGACGGCACCGACTGGGCCGACTACAGCCTCGAACCCGACTCGGTCACGATCAACCTCGACCGCGACCGGGTCCGCGGCGAGGCGGCCGGCGACGTGCTCCTCGAGGTCGAGAACATCCTCGGCACCCCGTTCCGCGACCGCCTCATCGGCGACTCCGCGAACAACGTGCTCCAGGGCGGTGCGGGGGACGACACGCTGTGGGGCGGCGATGGCGACGACGCGCTCGTCGGCGATGACGGCACCGACTCCGCGGTCGGCGGCGACGGAGCGAACGACTACTGCGACGCCGAGCGAACGAGGACCTGCGAGGCGTAGGCACTCGAATGAGCAACGGAAGGGCGGGGGTGCCGGCGGAGACGGAGCCCCCACCCATTCCCCTCTCCCACCACCGAGCAGATCCCTTC
>JBJTYK010000047.1:0-4057 GCA_046082745.1 Actinomycetota bacterium
TGGTGCCCGCCCCCGGCATCCGGAGCGAGCCGGCGACGACGAGCACGATTCCGGTGGAACGCTTGTGCGCGTCGGGCGGGCGCCGCGGCAGGAGGGCGGCGACGTCCTCGACGTCGACGAGCCCCACCGAAGCCCGCACGAGGTCGGGCGGGATGCCGAGGTCGACGACCTCGACCGGACCGCAGACCTCCGGCGCGAGGACGAGACCGACCTTCGTCGCGCCGAACGTGACCGTCGCGTCCGCACGGACGACCGCGTCACTCACCGCGCCGGTCGCGGCGTCGAGGCCGGACGGCACGTCGACCGCGAGCACCGGGCACCCGGCGTCGCCGAACGCGCGGATCGCCGTCGCGAGCCCGTCTCGCGCCGGCCCGCGGAACCCGACGCCGACGAGCGCGTCGACGGCGGCGTCGGCGCGCGCGAGGTCGCGGGCGAACGACGCCGGCGCGAAGGGGACGACCTCGACCCCCGCGGCCTCGGCGGCCGCGCGCGCCGACGCCACCGGCTCGCGGGACGGCGCATCGCCGACCGCGTGCACGGAGACGGCGAGTCCCCGCGCGCGGAGGAGCCGCGCGGCGACGTACCCGTCGCCGCCGTTGTTGCCCGCGCCGCAGGCCACGATGACGCGTCGGCCGTAGCGGCCGCCCGCGAGGTGCATCGCCGCGCGCGCGGTCGCGTGACCCGCCCGTTCCATCAGCGTCGCGGCCGGGATGCCACGCGACCGCGCCGCCGCGTCGAGCGCGGACGCCTCGTCGGGCGTGAGCACCGGGCGCATCAGCGCACCGCCACCGCGAACGCGACCGCGCTCGTCTTCTCGTGGGTGAAGGTGATGAGGACCTCCCGAACGCCGATCGCCTCCGCCCGGCGCGCGGCGTTGCCGGCGAGCCGGATCCCCGGCGCACCCGAGGGCGCGCGGACGACGCTGATGTCCTTCCACCCCCGCCGCGGGTACCCGCCGAGGGCCTTCACGACGGCCTCGCGGGCGGCGAACCGTCCCGCGTAGGACTCGGCCGGGCGGGCCTTCCGGTCGCAGTAGGCGCGTTCCTCGTCGGTGAACACGCGCCCGCGCATCGTCGGGTGCCGGTCGAGGGCGCGCTCCATCCGCGCGATCTCGCAGATGTCCACGCCGAGTCCGACGATGTCCACGGGGGAAGGGTAGCCGGGAGCCCGCCGAGGCAGCCCCTCGCCCCCCCCCGGACCCCTGCCTACTCGACCGTGACGCTCTTCGCGAGGTTGCGGGGCTGGTCCACATCGCAGCCGCGGAGCCGCGCCACGTGGTACGCGAACAGCTGGAGGGGCGGGGTGACGACGACGGGGGCGAGCAGCTCCGGGACCGGGGGCACCCAGAGCACGTGGTCCGCGAGCCCCTCGATCTCGGCGGCCCCCTCGGTGGCGAGGGCGATCACCGTCGCCCCGCGAGCCTTGACCTCCTGGATGTTCGAGAGGACCTTGCCGAGGACGTGGCATTCGGTCGCGATCGCGACGACGGGCGTGCCCTCCTCGACGAGCGCGATCGGGCCATGCTTCAGCTCGCCCGCCGCGTAGCCCTCCGCATGCACGTAGGAGATCTCCTTCAGCTTCAGCGCGCCCTCGAGTGCCGCCGGGTAGCCGGTGTGGCGACCGATGAACAGCACGTCGCGCGCACCCCGGAAGCGCTCCGCGAGGTCCCGCACCTGCGCCTCGAGAGCGATCGCCCGTTCGACCTTCTCGGGCAGCGCCTCGAGGTCGGCGAGCGCCGCCCGGATCTCCTCCGGGAATGCCCCGCCGCGCACCTGTGCGAGGTAGAGCGCCACGAGGTGGAGCGCGACCATCTGGGTCGCGAAGGTCTTCGTCGAGGCGACGCTGATCTCGGGTCCCGCGTGGGTGTACAGGACCGCGTCGGCCTCGCGAGCGAGGGAGGAACCGACGGTGTTCGTGACGGCGAGGACGCGGGAATCCTGCCGTCGTGCGTGGCGCGCCGCCTCGAGGGTGTCGATCGTCTCCCCCGACTGCGAGATCGCGATGGTGAGGGTGTCGGCGCCCAGCACCGGATCGCGGTAGCGGAACTCCGACGCGATATCGATCTCGACCGGCAGACGGGTCCGATGCTCGATCGCGTACTTCGCAACGAGCCCCGAGTGGAAGGCGGTCCCGCAGGCGACGACGAAGACCTTCCGCACGTCGCGGAGGACGTCGGGATCGAGCTTCACCTCGTCGAGCGCCAGCAGGCCGCCGGAGCCGACCCGGTCGGCGAGCGTGTCGCGGATCGCCGCCGGCTGTTCATCGATCTCCTTGCGCATGAAGTCGTCGTAGCCGCCCTTGCGCGCGCGTGCGACGTCCCAGTCGACGTGGATCGGCGTCACCCTCGCCTCGACGCCGTCGAGGTCGGTGATCCGCACCCCCGAGGCGCGCAACTCGACGACCTGCCCCTCCTCCACCGGCACGATGGTGCGGGTGCGGTCGAGGAGGGCCGGGATGTCGGAGGCGAGCAGGTTCTCCCCCTCGCCGAGGCCCACGAGGAGCGGCGACGTGACCTTCACGCCCACGATCAGGTCGGGTTCGTCGGCGGACATCGCCACGAGCGCGTACGCCCCACGGAGGGCGCGCGAGACCGTCCGGACGCGGTCGGCGAGCGGGCCGGACGCGTCCTCGAGGAGGTGCGCGACGACCTCCGTGTCGACCTCGGAGGTGAACGCATGGCCCCGCTTCTCGAGCGACGCCCGCAGCGCCGCGTGGTTCTCGATGATCCCGTTGTGGATGACCGCGATCCGCCCTCGGCAGTCGCGGTGCGGATGCGCGTTGTCGTCGGTCGGGGCGCCGTGGGTCGCCCATCGGGTGTGCCCGATCCCGGCCGTCCCTCGCGGGGCATCCGGCCCCGCGAGCGCTTCGTCGAGGGCGGCGAGCCGGCCCGCCCTGCGCACCACCCGCAGCCCGTCATCGACGACGGCGATCCCGGCCGAGTCGTATCCCCGGTACTCGAGGTGTCGGAGTCCTTCGAGGACGATGGGGAGCGCCTGGTCGGGCCCGACGTAGGCCACGATCCCGCACACGGGAGGAGCGTAGCAGCGACCATCGCCCGCACCGCGGACGACCGACTAGGAGAGCGTCAGACGAACCGTCGTCGCGATCGCCTCGGCGTGCGTCCGCGCCTCGGCCTCGGTCGACGCCTCGACCATGACGCGCACGAGCGGTTCGGTGCCGGACGCCCGGACGAGCACCCGCCCCGCGTCGCCGATCGCCGCCTCCGCGGCCGCGATCGCCTCGCGTACCGCGTCCGAGGCAGGAAGCAGCGTGCGGTCCGAGACGGGGACGTTCACGAGCACCTGCGGGAACCGCTCCATCGCGCCCGCGAGGTCGGCCACCGTGCGGCCGGTGCGCGCCGCGAGCGACAGGAAGCGGACGGCGGTGAGGAGCCCGTCGCCGGTCGGCGACTCGTCGAGGAAGATCACGTGCCCCGATTGCTCGCCGCCGAGGTTCGCGCCCTCGGCGAGCATCGCCTCGAGGACGTAGCGGTCGCCGACGGCCGTCTCGAGCACCCGCACGCCGGCGCGCCGCATCGCGACGCGGAACCCCTCGTTCGCCATGACGGTCGTGACGACCGTGCCGCCCGCGAGGCGCCCCTCCCCGTGCATCGCGAGCGCGCACGCGGCGAGCACCTGGTCGCCGTCGATGATCCCGCCGGCCGCATCGGCGAACAGCGCGCGGTCGGCGTCGCCGTCGAACGCGACCCCGGCGTCGGCCCCGCGGCGACGCACCTCGGCCGCGACGACCTCGGGATGGAGGGCGCCGCACCCCTCGTTGATGTTCGTGCCGTCCGGGGCGTCGGCGATCGCGGTCACCTCCGCCCCGAGCGCGCCGAGGACGAGCGGGGCGACGTGGGAGGCCGCGCCGTTCGCGCAGTCGACGACGATCCGGAGCCCGCGGAGCGGAGCCTCCGCGCAGGCGAGCACATGGTCGGCGTACGTGGACTCCGCCGAGGGGAACGGGAGCCGGTCGCCAGGAGGCACAGGAGGAGAGCCCCGCGAAGGGATCCCCACCCCCCCCACATCCCCCCCCCCCCCCTGGAACCTCCCTCCCC
>JBJTYK010000048.1:0-6551 GCA_046082745.1 Actinomycetota bacterium
CCCCCCCCCCCCCCCCCCCCCCCCCCCCCCCCCCCCCCCCGCCTCCCGTTTCCCTAGCCTCACCCGCCCCTCCGTCGGAAGGGTGCGCGTCTGGGACTGGGTGAGGAACTCCGCGGTCGGCTCGCGTCGCTGCCGCGCGGCGAGGCCGTCGGCATCGTCGTGCTCGTCGCGGCGCTCGTCGGCGCGGCCTCGCTCTGGTACGAGCGCTCGCTCCCGCGCGCGGTCGAGGTCCGCCCGCTCGCGGCGCCGAGCCCGATCGTCGAGCCGACCGCGGTCGCCTCGCCGGTGTTCGTCCACGTCGTGGGCCGCGTCCGCGAGCCGGGCGTCTACGAGCTCGCCGCGGGCGACCGCCTGATCGACGCGATCGCCGCGGCGGGCGGCGCACGTGGCGACGCCGACCTCGAGGCGCTGAACCTCGCCGCTCCCGTCGCGGACGGCACGCAGGTGGTCGTCCCGCGTCGCGGCGAGTCGACCGCTCCCGCGACCGTCGGCGGCGCGCCGGCCGGCGTCGACGCCTCGGGCAAGGTGAACATCAA
This sequence comes from Actinomycetota bacterium, assembly GCA_046082745.1. Taxonomy (GTDB): domain Bacteria; phylum Actinomycetota; class UBA4738; order UBA4738; family HRBIN12; genus JBJTIF01. The sequence goes on from JBJTYK010000048.1 coordinate 537, forward strand.
CACGGCGTCGCTCGCGGAGCTCGAGACGCTCCCGCGCGTGGGCGAGGTCCTCGCGCAGCGGATCATCGACCACCGCACCGCGAACGGGCCGTTCGCCTCGATCGAGGGGCTCCTCGACGTGAGCGGCATCGGCGACGCGACGTTCGAGGGCCTCCGCGACCTCGTGACGGTGTGAGCGTCCGCGCCGCGCCGGTCGCGACGGCCGGGCTCTGGGCGGGGATCCTCGCCGCCGACCGTGCGCGCGGGGCCGCGCCGTGGCAGGCGTGGCTCGTCGTCGGCCTCGTCGCGCTCGCCGTGTCCGCGTTCGGACGCGGCGCCGCGGCCCGGTCGGCGCTCGCCCTCGCCCTCGCGACGTTCCTCGTCGGCGCGGGGTGGGGAGGCCTCGCCCTCGCGCGGCTCGCCGCGTCGCCGCTCGCGACGCCGGGCGCCGCGACGATCGTCGGCACCCTCCGCACGGACCCGTCGGTGCGGGAGTACGGGTGGTCCGCGATCCTCGGCGTCGACGGGCTCGAGCGGGACGGCGGGCGGCTCCGCGTCGGCGGTTCGCTCTGGCTCGGCGGATCGGGGGAGCCGCCCGCCGCGGTCCGCGGCGACCTAGTGTCGATCGCGGGGACGATCCGGGTCCCCGACGATCCCGGCTTCGCGCGCTCGCTGCGGGAACGAGGCATCGTCGCATCCGTCCGCGCGTCCGACGTCGAGCGGCTCGGCGGCGCGCCGAACCCGTTCGTCCGCGCGGCGCAGGGGTTCCGCGCGCTCGTCGGGCGGTCGATCACGTCGCTCTACCCGGCGCGCGAGGCCGGGCTCGTCCTCGGCCTCGCGCTCGGCGACGACTCGCGCCTCGATCCGGCGGTCGAGCGGGACTTCCGCGCGACGGGGCTCGGGCACCTCCTCGTCGTCTCCGGCGAGAACGTCGCGATGGTCCTCGCGCCGATCCTCGCGCTGTGCGCGTGGCTCCGCGTGCGCCCCGTCACGCGCTTCGGGGTCGGCCTCGCGACGGTCGCGTTCTTCGTCGTGCTGACCGGCGGGGAACCCTCGGTCCTGCGGGCGGGGGTCATGGCCGGCATCGCGCTCGTCGGCGTGCTCCTCGGGCGTCCGCGCGACGGGCTCGCGCTCCTCGCGTCGGCGGCGCTCGTCCTCCTCGTCCTCGATCCGTTCCTCGCGCGCGCGGTCGGCTTCCAGCTCTCGGTCGGCGCGACCGCGGGGATGGTCCTGCTCGCGTCGCCGCTCGCCGATCGGCTCGCGTTCCTGCCGCGGGGCGTCGCGCTCGGGCTCGGGGCGACGCTCGCGGCGCAGCTGTTCGTCACGCCGCTCCTCCTCGCCGTCTTCCGGGAGGTGCCGCTCGTCACGGTGCCCGCGAACCTCCTCGCGGCGCCGGCGGTCTCGCCGGCGCTGCTCTTCGGTCTCGCCGCGGCCGCGGTCGGCGTCGTCGTGCCGCCGCTCGGCCACGCGCTCGCGCCGCTCGCGATCCTGCCGTCGCGGTTCCTCATCGGCCTCGCCGACGTCCTCGCCCGCGCGCCGGTCGCGTGGATCACCTCGGGCGGCGGGCCGCTCGTCTTCCTCGTCGGAACGGGGATCTCCGTCCTCGTCGCGCTCGGCATCCGGCGGCGGCTGCCGCGCGCGGCGGCCGCCGTCGGCCTCGCGGTCCTCCTCGCCGGCAGCGTGGCCTCGGCGGTGCGCGCCGGGCCGCCGGACGCCTTCACCGTGCGGTTCCTCGACGTCGGCCAGGGCGACGCGACGCTCCTCACGACCCCCGGGGGAGCGACGGTCCTGGTCGACGCCGGTCCCGACCCGGATCAGGTCGCACGCGAGCTCTCGGCGCTCGGCGTGCGACGCCTCGACGTCGCGGTCGCCACCCACCCGCACGCCGACCACGTCGAGGGGTTCGCGTCGGTGCTCGCGCGCTTCCCGGTCGGCCTGTTCCTCGTGCCGGGCTGCGACGATCCGTCGCCGACCGCGACCGACCTCGCGCGGGTGCTCCGCGACGAGCACGTGACGCCGGTCGCCGTCCGACCGGGCGACGCGTTCGCGGTCGCCGACCTCCGGCTCGAGGTCCTCTCGCCGGATCGGTGCTGGGAAGGGAGCGACTCCGACCCGAACAACGACTCCGTCGTGCTCGTCGCCTCGGTCGGCGCGTCGCGGGTCCTGCTCACCGGCGACGTCGAGAAGGAGGCGCAGCGCGCGCTCCTCGACCGCGGCGCGGATCTCCGCGCCGCGGTCCTCAAGGTCCCGCACCACGGCGGCGCGACGTCGCTCCCGGAGTTCCTCGCCGCGGTCGGCGCGACGATCGCGGTCGTCTCCGTCGGCCAGCCGAACGACTACGGCCATCCCGTCGAGGAGGTCCTCGACGGGATGCGCGCGGCGGGGGAGCGGGTGCTGCGCACCGACCGGCTCGGCACGATCGTCGTCACGCTGTCGGGTCCGAGGGTTGCCGTACGATGGGCCGCGTGAGCCCGAAGGCGTCGCATCCGCCGCGTTCCGTCCACCTGTTCTGGGGCGAGGACGCGTTCCTCCTGCGCGAGGCCGCGCTCGAGCTCCTCGGCGAGGGCGCGGTGACCGAGGTCGATGCCGGGGCGTGGCGGGGCGGCGAACTCGCCGACCTCGCGACGCCGTCGCTGTTCGGCGAACGCCGCGCGCTCGTCATCACCGACGTGCGCTCCCTCCCCGACGAGGGCATGCGCGAGCTCGCGGCCTACCTCGCCGCGCCCGACCCCGACGCCCCGCTCGTCCTCCTCGTCACGGTCGCCGAGCGCGGGAAGCTCCCCGCCGCGCTCCAGCGGCTCGCGGAGCCCGTCGCGTCGATCCGCGAGGTGAAGGTCGCGCGCAAGGATCTCCCCGGCTGGGTCGTCCAGCGCGCGCGCCCGCGTGGCGTCGACCTCGCCCCCGACGGCGCGTCGGCGCTCGTCGGCGTGCTGGGCGAGGATCCCGCGGCGCTCGATTCCGCGGTCCTCCAGCTCGCCGGCGCGTTCCCCGGGGTGCGGGTGACCCGCGAGGTCGTCGCGTCGCAGTTCCGCGGCCTCGGCGAGCAGCACGTGTGGGACCTCTGCGATCGCGCGTTCGGTCGCGACCTCCCCGGCGCGGAACGTTCGCTCCGCTCGCTGCTCGAGGGCGGCGACGCCGGCATCGCGATCCTCGGCGGCATCGCATCGCGGCTGCGCGATCTCCTGCGGGTGAAGTCGCTCGACGTCGGCCGGATGCCCGCGGCGGACCTCGCCCGCGCCGCGGGCCTTCGCTTCGACTGGCAGGCCGAACGCTACCGGCGGCAGGCCTCGGCGTTCACGCTCGAGGAGCTCGTCGCGCTCCACGCCGCCGTCGTCGACGCCGACCGTGCGCTGAAGACGGGTGCGCCCGACGACGTCGTGCTGCCGGTACTCGTCGCGGGGATCGCGGGGGGAACGGCCGCCTGAGGGCGGTGCGGACCTAGGAGGCGGACTTCGCCGCCGCGCGGGCGAGGCGCGACTTCCGGCGGGCCGCGGTGCGCTTGTGGAGCATGCCCTTCGAGGCGGCCTTGTCGAGCGCGCGGGAGGCATCGCGCACGAGCGCTGTCGCCTGGGCGTCGCCCGTCTCGACCGCGGTGCGGGCCTTCTTCGCGGCGGTCTTCAGGGAGGTCCGCACGGCCTTGTTCCGCGCGGCGGCGCGCTCGTTCTGGCGGTTGCGCTTGATCTGCGACTTCAGGTTCGCCATGGGAGCCGGAGTCTACCAGCCCGCCTCGCGACGGGAGCTGCGGGGGAGGGGAGAGGGCGGCCCGTACGATAGCCCTGCCGTGACCGACACCCAGCGCATCCGGAACTTCTGCATCGTCGCCCACATCGACCACGGGAAGTCCACCCTGGCCGATCGGCTCCTCGAGCGCACCCACGCCGTGGCCTCGCGCGACATGCGCGCGCAGTACCTCGACAAGATGGACCTCGAGCGCGAGCGCGGCATCACGATCAAGGCCCAGGCGGTCCGGCTCGTCCACGAGGTCGCCGGGGCGAGCTACGAGCTGAACCTCATCGACACCCCCGGGCACGTGGACTTCTCCTACGAGGTCTCGCGCTCGCTCGCCGCGTGCGAGGGCGCGGTCCTGCTCGTCGACGCGGCCCAGGGCGTCGAGGCGCAGACCCTCGCGAACTTCCACCTCGCGCGCGACGCCGGCCTCGCGATCGTCCCGGTCCTGAACAAGATCGACCTGCCGTCCGCCGACCCGGAGCGGGTCGGCGCGGAGGTCGCGGCGCTCGTCGGCTGCGAACCGTCGGCGGTCCTCGCGGTGAGCGGCAAGACCGGCGCGGGGGTCGACGCGCTCCTCGAGGAGATCATCGCCCGCGTCCCGCCGCCGTCGGGTCGCGCGGAGGATCCGCTGCGCGCCCTCGTCTTCGACTCGAGCTTCGACCCGTACCGCGGCGTCATCGCCTACGTCCGGGTGAAGGACGGCACGCTCCGCTCGCGCTCGAAGGCGCGTCTCATGGCGGTCGGCCTCGACGCCGACGCCGAGGAGGCGGGCGTCTTCGCCCCCGAGGCGACCCCGGTCGATGCCCTCGGACCGGGCGAGGTCGGCTACCTCGTGACCGGGATGAAGGACGTCCACCTCGTGAAGGTCGGCGACACGGTGACGGTCGCGGGGAAGGCCGGCGCCACGGAACCGCTGCCCGGCTACCAGGAGCCGAAGCCGATGGTGTGGAGCGGGCTCTTCCCGGCGGAGGGCGGCGACTACACGCAGCTCCGCGAGGCGCTCGACAAGCTGAAGCTCTCCGACGCCTCGCTCCACTACGAGCCGGAGACCTCGCGCGCGCTCGGCTTCGGGTTCCGCTGCGGATTCCTCGGCCTCCTCCACATGGACATCGTGAAGGAACGGCTCGAGCGCGAGTTCGACCTCGAGCTCATCGCGACCGCGCCGAACGTCGAGTTCCACGTCCGGCGTGGCGCGGAGACCTCCGTCGTCCACAACCCGTCGGAGATGCCCTCGCCGGGGACCTTCGACCTCGTCGAGGAGCCGATCGTCCTCGCGACGGTCATCACGCCCTCGACGTACCTCGGCGCGATCCTCGAACTGTGCCAGGCGCGCCGCGGCGAACTCATCGACATGCGCTACCTCTCGCCCGAGCGCGCGGAGGTGCACTACCAGCTGCCGCTCGCCGAGATCATCTTCGACTTCTTCGACCAGCTGAAGTCGCGCACGAAGGGCTACGCCTCCCTCGACTACGAGCCGATGGGCTACGTGGAGTCCGACCTCGTCCGCGTCGACGTGCTGCTCCACGGCGAGCCGGTCGACGCGTTCAGCAGCGTCGTCCACCGCGAGAAGGCCACGACGTACGGCCGCGCGATGGTCGAGCGGCTGAAGGAGCTCATCCCGCGCCAGCTCTTCGACGTCGCGGTCCAGGCGGCGGTCGGGTCCCGGGTGATCGCGCGGGAGACCGTGAAGGCCAAGCGCAAGGACGTCCTCGCGAAGTGCTACGGCGGCGACATCACCCGCAAGCGCAAGCTCCTCGAGCAGCAGAAGAAGGGGAAGGCGCGCCTGCGTCGGGTGGGCCGCGTCGACGTCCCGCAGGAGGCATTCATCGCGGCGCTGCGCGTCGACGCCTCGGGGGGCAAGCCGTGAGTGCCGGCCTCTACGTCCACGTCCCGTTCTGCCTCATCCGCTGCGGCTACTGCGATTTCAACGCGTACGCGGGGCTCGACCACCTCGCCCCGCCGTACGTGGACGCCCTGCGCCGCGAGGCCGACCTCCACGCCGACGCATGGAAGGAAGAGCGGTTCGCGACGGTCTACCTCGGGGGCGGGACGCCGACGCTCGTGGCGACCGACGCGCTCGCCGGGCTCCTCGACCATCTGCGCGCGACGTTCGCCGTCGACGCGGACGCCGAGGTGACGATCGAGGCGAACCCCGACACGGTCGACGAGGCGACGTTCGCGGCGCTCCTCGCGGCCGGCGTCACGCGGGTGTCGATGGGCGTGCAGTCGTTCGACCCGGCGGTGCTCGCCTCGCTCGAGCGCGTGCACGGACCGGGGGCGGGGGGGGGGGGGGGGGGGGGGGGGGGG
>JBJTYK010000049.1:0-3036 GCA_046082745.1 Actinomycetota bacterium
AACGCGACCCCCGCCGCGGGTGCCTCCAACGACCTCCCGACGGTCTTCGCCTCGCTGCGCGCGAGCGCGGTCTGGCCGGTGCAGGGCGGGACCGCCGACGCGATCACCTCGACGTTCGGACCCCGCATCAAGCTCTCGACCGGCGCCTACGACTGGCACCGGGGCATCGATCTCGACGCCCCGGAGGGCACGCCGGTCCTCGCCATGCTCGGCGGGACGCTCTTCGGCATCCGCGAGTACGCCGACGGGGGGACCACCGTGATCCTGCGACACGGGTTCCCCTCCCCCGTGGCATTCCAGGGCCGCTCCCTCACGGCCTTCTACACGTTCTCGATGCACCTCAGCACGATCGAGCCCTCCCTCGTCACCGCCGCGGCGGCGAACCAGCACCCGGCGGTCGCGGCCGGCGCGGTCATCGGGACCGTCGGCCACAGCGGCACCGCCGTCGACGACCACCTCCACCTCGAGCTCCGCGTGGGGACGCCCTATTCGCTCGAGTGGCAGCTCGCGAACCCGACCTCGCAGTACGGGGCCGACGCGTTCGGCTTCGACCCCCACGTCCACCCGATGTACCTCGTGCCGCCGGCCGCGGCCCACGGCATGGCGCTCTCCCTCACCCAGTCGCCGACGAGCAAGCGCGACGGCAGGGTGCGCTTCTCGGCCGACGACGACCGCCCGCTCCTCGACCGCATCGCGGTCGCGATCGTGCGGAGGTCGGACGGGCGCACGATGGCGAGCCACGTGCTCGACCTCGACGAGCGGCTCGGCTTCGACGCCACCTCCACCGCCGGGCTCGACACCCCGACGACCTCGAAGCCGTACTTCTCGCCGTCGCCCTTCGGCACGGCCTCCCCCTACGTCACCGACCTCGTCATCCCGAAGGGATGGGTGGGCTCGTTCTCCGGCTCGAAGTTCCGGACGACGGTCACGGCGACCGACGTCTGGGGCAACGCCGTCACGCTCTCCTGGTAGCCGGTCCGGGCGGGAACGGGAAGTCGGTCCGCAGGTCCTGGGTCGTTCCGGTCTCGGCCGCTCGGTAGGCGCTCTCGACGATGTCGATCACGTGGCGCGCGTGCTCGGCGGTCGCGAGCGTCGGGGTCCCGTCGAGCACCCAGTCCACGAGCTGCATGATGTCCTCGAACACGTGCGACTCGGGGATCGAGCGGTGGGCGCCCCGCACGTGCGGGAGGACCGCCATCTGCGCGTCCCAGTCCCACGTCGGCGCGTGCGTCGTCAGTTCGCGCCCGGGGAAGTCGAACGGTTCCCCGTTCAGCGTGAGCCCTCGGATCGTCCCCTCGGTCCCGAAGAACTGCCCGGCACCGAAGTCGTCGATGAGACCGCCCGCCGCGGTCCCGTGGACGACCGCGAACGCACCGTCCCCGAAATCGAGGAGGGCGATCGTGTTGTCGTCCATCTCGACGGGAACCGGCTTGCCCAGGAACTCCCGGACCGGCTCGACGATCCCCGACATCGCGGTCACGCGTCGGGCCGGACCGAGGACGGCGGTGAGGCCGTGGAGCGCGTAGACCGCCATGTCGTACATCGGCCCACCGCCGGGGCGCCGGAAGTACCAGGACGGGTCGATCGGCACCCCGGCCGCACCGCCACGACGCACCGCCTCCTCGTCCGCCTCGTGGTACCTGCCGAACGCCACGCCGCAGATCGCCCAGGAGAGGCGGCCGATCGCCCCCGAGCGGATGAGGTCGCGGGCCGCCGAGAGCTGGGGACGCAGCTGTTCGCCCGGTGAGGCGACGATGCGGACCCCCGCGGCCGCCGCCGCGGCGATCACCGCGTCGGCCTCCGCGACGGTCGTCGTCATCGTCTTGTTCACGTGGACGTGCTTGCCCGCCGCGATCGCCGCGAGGCACTGCTCCGCGTGGAGGCCGATCGGCGTCACGAGCGTGACCGCATCGACATCGTCGCGGGCGAGGAGGGTCGCGTAGTCGGATTCGACCGCCGGGACCCCGAAGCGTTCCGCCGCCTCGCGCGCGCGCTCGACCACGGGGTCGCAGAGGGCGGTCACGCGCACCCGGTCGGCGACGTCGGGCTCCGTGAGGTGGGGCAGGATCCCGCGGAGGGCGAGCGAACCCACCCCCACGACGGCGATGCGCAGCGGTTCCACGATGTCGCTCCTTCCGGTCGTCAGTCCACCGGGTCGACCGCGGTCGCCCGTCCGTCGCGGGCCGACGCCCGAGCGGCCTCGATCACCCGCAGCACGTGCAGCGCGTGGTCGGCCGAGACCACGGGTTCGAACCCACCGCGGATGCACTCGGCGAGATGGCGCACGCCGAGGATGTGGTCCGGGCCCCCGCCGGGACGAGCGGACGCGACGGGCTCGTCGACCCACCCGTCGGAACCCGAGCGGACGATCGGGGCCGCGACGTCGAGGAGGCTGAAGGCGAGCGTCCCGCGTTCGCCGAACACCTCGCACTCCGGACCCGGGATCCCCTGCGTGCTGAAGTTCGCGCCGACGGAGGCGATCGCACCGTCGCCGAGGCGCAGGAGCGCGAACCACGTGTCGTCGGCCTCCACGGGCACGTCGAGTCCCGCGAAGGGCCCATCCGCGACCGTGAATCGCTCCCGGGTCCGCGTCGAGGCCGCGAGGACCTGCGTCGCCTCGCCGAGGAGGCCGGTCAGGACGTGGAACGGGTAGACCCCGAGGTCGACGAGCGGGCCCGCGTCGGCCGCGAAGTACGGGGACGGGTCGGAGGCGTAGCCCTCCCACGGGGGGATCCCGCCGGCGACGAAGGCGCGCGCCGAGCGGACGGAACCGATCGTCGGGAGGAGCTCGCGCGCGCGGACGATCTGGGGGAACAGCAGGATCGACGGCGCGGCGACGAGGACGAGCATCCGCGACATCGCGAGGTTCCGGAGATCCTTCGCCTCCTCGAACGTCGGCGCGAGCGGCTTCTCCGAGTAGACGTGGAGCTCCCGTCGGAGCGCCGCGCGGGTCACCTCGGCGTGGACCGGAAGCGGCGTGAGGTTCACGATCGCGTCGAGCTCGAGTCGGTCGGCCGCGTCGAGGAGGGCGTCGGG
>JBJTYK010000050.1:0-4374 GCA_046082745.1 Actinomycetota bacterium
CGACCGCGCGACGCAGGCGATCCTGCCGATCCGCGGCAAGATCCTGAACGTCGAGAAGGCGCGCCTCCACAAGGTCCTCGAGAACCAGGAGGTCCAGGCGCTCATCACCGCGATCGGCACCGGCATCGCCGACGACTTCGATCTCGCGAAGGCGCGCTACCACAAGATCGTGCTCATGGCCGACGCCGACGTCGACGGCGCGCACATCCGCACGCTCCTGCTCACGTTCTTCTTCCGGAACATGCGCGAGCTCATCAACGCGGGCTACGTCTACATCGCGCAACCGCCGCTCTACCTCGTGCAGCACGAGCGCGCGCCGCACTATTTCTACAGCGAGCGCGAGTGGGAGGGCTTCCGCAAGCAGGTGACCGAAGCGGGCAAGAAGCTCGACACGCCGCAGCGGTTCAAGGGACTCGGCGAGATGGACGCCGACCAGCTGTGGGAGACGACGATGAACCCAGAGACCCGGGTGCTCCTCCAGGTGACGATGGAGGACGCCGCGACCGCCGACCGCCTGTTCACGGTCCTCATGGGCGAGGACGTCGCCGCCCGCAAGGACTTCATCGAGACGAACGCGCGGCTCGTCCAGAACCTCGATGTCTAAGCGGGGCGCGCCGCGCAGGCGCACGACGGCCTCGAAGGCGGGCGGCAACGGCGCGGGGACGCCGACGATCCTCGGCGGGCGCATCGAGCCGGTCGAGATCGAGGAGGAGATCCAGCGCTCGTACCTCGACTACGCGATGTCGGTCATCGTCGGTCGCGCGCTGCCCGACGTCCGCGACGGCCTGAAGCCCGTCCACCGCCGGATCCTCTGGTCGATGCTCGAGTCGGGACTGCGCCCCGACCGCCCGTACCGCAAGTGCGCTGCCGCGGTCGGCGAGGTCATGAAGAAGTACCACCCGCACGGCGACCTCGCGATCTACGACGCCCTCGTGCGCATGGCGCAGGACTTCTCGCTCCGCGCGCCGCTCATCGACCCGCACGGGAACTTCGGCTCGGTCGACGGCGACCCGCCCGCCGCGCAGCGCTACACGGAGGCCCGCCTCGCGCCGCTCGCGATGGAGATGCTCCGCGACATCGAATCCGACACCGTCGACTTCGTCCCGAACTACGACGGCTACGAGCAGCAGCCGACCGTCCTGCCGGCGCGCATCCCGAACCTCCTCGTGAACGGCTCCGGCGGCATCGCCGTCGGCATGGCGACGAACATCCCGCCGCACAACCTCGGCGAGGTCATCGACGCCGTCATCCACTTCCTCGACGCGCCGGAGTCCACCCCGAAGGAGCTCATGCGCTACGTGAAGGGACCCGACTTCCCGACGGGCGGCTCGATCCTCGGCAAGCAGGGCATCAACGACGCGTACCTCACCGGCCGCGGCTCGATCAAGGTCCGCGCCGCCGCGACGATCGAGGAGGGCTCGCAGGGGCGCCAGCGCATCATCGTCACCGAGCTCCCGTACCAGGTGAACAAGGCGCGGCTCCTCGAGAAGATCGCCGAGCTCGTGCGCGGCGGCAAGCTGAAGGACATCTCCGACCTCCGCGACGAGTCGAGCGGCCGCGGGGGCATGCGCGTCGTCATCGACCTCAAGCGCGGCGCGAACCCGCAGGTCGTCCTGAACCAGCTCTACAAGCACACGCAGCTCCAGGAGAACTTCGGCGTCATCATGCTCGCGCTCGTCGACAACGTGCCGAAGGTCCTGAACCTCGCGGAGCTCATCGGCCACTACGTCGACCACCAGGTCGACGTCGAGACGCGCCGGACGCGCTTCGAGCTGAAGCAGCGCGAGGACCGCGACCACATCGTCCAGGGCCTCCTCATCGCCCTCGAGAACCTCGACGAGGTCATCAAGATCATCCGCGCCTCCGACGACGCCGAGGCCGCGCGCGGCCGCCTCATGGCGAAGTTCGGGCTCTCCGAGGCGCAGGCGAACCACATCCTCGACATGCCGCTCCGGCGGCTCACGAAGCTCGCCCGCACCGAGCTCGAGAGGGAGCACGCCGAACTCCTCGCCCGCATCAAGTACCTCCAGGGCCTCCTGAAGGACCCGAAGAAGATCCGCGGGGTCATCAAGGAGGACCTCACCGCGATGCGGGCGAAGCACGCCGACGACCGCCGCACGAAGCTCGCGCCCGACGAGGGCGACCTCGACATCGAGGACCTCATCGCCGACGAGCAGGTCGTCATCACCGTCTCGCGCGCCGGCTACGTGAAGCGCCAGCCCCTCGAGAACTTCCGCCGCCAGGGACGCGGCGGCAAGGGCGTGAAGGGCCAGACGCTGAAGGAGGAGGACGTCGTCGCGGAGGTCTTCACGACGAGCACGCACAACTGGCTCCTGTTCTTCACGACGCGCGGCCGCGTCTACCGCGTGAAGGTCCACCAGGTCCCGGAGTTCGCGCGCGCCGCGCGCGGCACGTACGTCGCGAACCTCCCGGGCGTCTCGATCTCCGGCGAGGAGAAGGTCTCCGCGGTCATCGACCTGAAGAAGTACGACGCGAACCGGTTCCTCCTGTTCGCGACGAAGAAGGGCGTCGTGAAGAAGACGCGCCTGTCGGAGTACGACTCGCCGCGCACCGGCCTCGCCGCGATCAACCTGAAACCGCGCGACGAACTCATCGACGTGCGCCTCACCGACGGCAAGGACGACGTCTTCCTCTTCTCCCGCAACGGCCAGTGCATCCGGTTCCAGGAGTCGCTCGTGCGGCCGATGGGCCGACAGACCGCGGGCGTCATCGGGATGCGCCTCGCCGACCGCGACCAGGTCCTCGCGCTGAACGTCGCCGCGCAGGGCCAGGAGATGATCAGCGTCACCGAACAGGGGTACGGCAAGCGCACGACGCTCAAGGACTACCCGCGGAAGGGTCGCGGGGGCAAGGGCGTCATCGGCCACCAGCTCACCGACAAGACCGGCAAGCTCGCGGGCGCCTTCATCGGCACGAAGGACCAGGACATGTTCGTCATCTCCTCGTCGGGCAAGGTGGTCCGCGTGAACGCCGAGGAGATCCGTCGCGTCGGCCGCGTGAGCCAGGGCGTCCGCACGATGCGCGTCGAGGAACGCCAGAGCGTCGTCGCGCTCGCGCCGGTGCTCGCGCAGGTCGAGGAAGCGTGACCCGCGCCGCGGTCGGCATCCTGCTCATCGTCGCGGCGGCCCTCGTGATGCTCGTCGCGATCACCGCCGGTCGGCAGCGCCTGCGCACGCTCCCGCTCACGCTCGCCCTCGCCGCGTCGGGCGCGGCGGTCGCGACCGGCGGCCTCATGGTGCAGGAGGGCGTCACCCTCGGCGACCGCGTCCTCGCGATCGCCGTGCTCGCGGCGATCACCCCGCTCCACCTCCGGGTCGCCTTCGGTCCGCGGCCGGCGGGGGAGTGACCGTGGTTGCTGGCGGGCTTCGCGATGGCGTAGGAATGGTCCGCCGATGAGCAGGAGAGCCCCCGACCCCGAGAGCGCCGCGACGGTGAAGCGCGCGCGGCAGACCCGCGTCGTGCTCCGGAAGATCTCGCCGTGGTCGGTGTTCCGCTTCTCGATCGTCTTCTACTTCTGCCTCATGATCGTGCTCCTCGCGGCGGGCGCGGTCCTGTTCTTCCTCCTCGATCTGCTCGGGATCCTCTCCTCGGTCACGAACCTCATCCGCGACCTCTTCGCCGACCAGGGGTTCGCGATCTCCGGGACGTGGATCTTCCTGCGGGCGCTCGGCCTCGGGCTCGTCTCGGTCGTGCTCTGGTCGGTCGTGAACGTGTTCGGCGCGCTCCTCTACAACCTCATCGCCGACGTCGTCGGCGGGCTCGAGGTCTGGCTCGGCGATCCGCCGAGCGGGCCCCGCGGCTGACGACGCGCGTTGACAGGCTTTCCCGCGCGCCCGTAGCCTTCCCCCGCTCGGGCCTGTAGCTCAGCTCGGTTAGAGCGCATCCCTGATAAGGATGAGGTCGATGGTTCAAGTCCATCCAGGCCCACCGCACGTCACCGCGTGAGCGGAGCACCCCTCGCACGACTGCGCCGGCTGCTCGCGCCCGCGCGCACGATCCCGCACACGCGCTGGCGCGCCGAGCGCCGGTGGCGCCCCGGTCCCGCGACGCTCGCGGTGCTTATCGTCGGTCTCGCGGTGTTCGGGCTCGGCGAGGCGTTCGTCGTGAAGGCCGGCCTCGGCGTGAGTCCGTGGACGGTGCTGTCGCAGGGACTGTCCCTGCGCCTCGGGTGGAGCATCGGGTGGACGACCGCGCTCGTCGGGGCGACGGTGCTCCTGCTCTGGATCCCGATCGGCGAGCGTCCGGGACCGGGGACGGTGCTGAACATCCTCGTCATCTCGGCGACGCTCGGCGTCGCGGTCGGTGTGCTGCCAACACCCAAGGGCGTTTCGCCCCCCCAAAGGTGGGTGCTCC
>JBJTYK010000051.1:0-17887 GCA_046082745.1 Actinomycetota bacterium
CCCCCCCCCCCCCCCCCCCCCCCCCCCCCCCCCCGACCGTCCCGCCGCCGAGGCCGGCGCAACCGACGAGGGCGCGCTCGCACGCGCCGGGGGGGAGGAGTACCTCTACCACCTCCGTCGCCTCCAGGCGGAGTTCGACAACTTCCGGAAGCGCTCGCTGAAGGAGCAGACCCGCTCGGTCGAGCTCGCGGCGCGCCCGGTCATGGAACGCCTCCTCGAGGTGCTCGACGACTTCGAGATGGCGCTGTCCGCCTCCGAGTCCGACCGCCCGCCGACCGACGGCTTCCGCCGCGGCGTCGAACTCGTCTACGCGAAGTTCGTCGACGCGCTGCGCTCCGAGGGCCTCGAGCGCATCGAGGCCGAGGGCGTGGCCTTCGATCCGAACGAGCACGAGGCGCTCATGCAGACCGGCGACGGCGCGGGCGATCCGGTCGTCGCGGAGGTCTTCCGCCAGGGCTACCGCTTCCGCGGCACGGTGATCCGTCCCGCGAGCGTCCGCGTCGAGCGGCCGTGAACGGCGACGTCCGTCGCGAGTGGTTCGAGAAGGACTACTACCGCGCGCTCGGGGTCGCGAAGAACGCGACGCAGGACGAGATCAAGAAGGCGTACCGGAAGCTCGCGCAGAAGCACCACCCCGACGCGAACCCCGGGAACGCCGCCGCCGAGGAACGCTTCAAGGAGATCTCCGCCGCCTACGACGTCGTCGGCGATGCCGAGAAGCGCCAGCGCTACGACCAGGTCCGCGACGCGGCCGCCGGGTTCGGCGGGGCGGGAGCGGGCGGGTTCCCCGGCGGCGGTGCGGGCGGCGTGCCGTTCGACGTCGGTGACCTCGGGGACCTGTTCGGCGGACTCTTCGGCGGCGCGGTTCGGCCCCGCGGCCGCCGCGGCGGCCGCGGGGCCGACCTCGAGACCGAGGTCCGCGTCTCGTTCGAGGACGCCCTCGAGGGCGTGACCGTCCCCGTGCGGATCGACGGGCCGGCGCCGTGTTCGGCGTGCGGCGGCTCCGGCGCGGCGCCGGGGACCTCGCCGGTCGCCTGCGCCTCGTGCGGCGGCTCCGGCGCGGTCGCGGTGAACCAGGGTCCGTTCCAGATGGCGCAGCCCTGCCCGCGCTGCGCGGGATCGGGCCGCATCGTCGAGCGTCCGTGCGCCGCGTGCCGCGGCGAGGGCGCCGAGCACCGCTCGCGCACCCTCCAGGTGAAGGTCCCCGCGGGCGTGCGCGACGGCGCGCGGATCCGCCTCGCGGGTCGCGGCGAGCCGGGACGCGGCGGCGCGCCGGCCGGCGACCTCTTCGTCGGCGTCCGCGTCCGTCCGCACGCCTTCTTCGGTCGGCAGGGCGCGAACGTCACGCTCGATCTGCCGGTCACGTTCGCCGAGGCCGCGCTCGGCGCGGAGGTGAAGGTCCCGACGCCGTCGGGTCCGGTCACGATGAAGGTCCCCGCGGGGACGCCGAACGGCAAGGTGTTCCGTCTCAAGGGACGCGGCGCGCCGCGCAAGGGCGGCCGCGGCGACCTCCTCGTCACCGTGCAGGTCGACGTGCCGTCGAAGCTCTCGAAGGACGAGAAGGACCTGCTCCGCAAGCTCCAGGGGATCGACGAGCGGGCGCCGCGCGCCCGGCTCGGGGTGTAGGGAGGGATCGCCATGACCGACGACGAACGCGCGCGCGGCGAGCGCGACCGCGCCGTCTACATCATCAGCGTCGCCGCGGAGCTCGCGGGCGTCCACCCGCAGACCCTCCGTTCCTACGAGCGGCTCGGGCTCCTGCGTCCGCAGCGCACGTCGGGGAACACGCGGCGGTACTCCGAGCGCGACATCGAGCGCCTGCGCCTGATCCAGGAGCTGACCCAGCAGGAGGGCGTGAACCTCGCCGGCGTGCGGCTCATCATGGAGATGCGCGCCGAACTCGAGGAGATCCAGCGTCGCGCCGAGGAGCTCGAGCGCCGGCTCGTCGGCCCGCGTCGTACGGTGGTCGGGCCCGGTTCCGTCGAACTCGTGCTGCGGCGCAGCGTCGTGCGTCCCCCCTGGGACGAGCGGTGAGGCCGCCGGTCACGCTCCGCGCGTACCGCGAGGACGAGATCGAGCGCGCGCTCGACCGCGTCGGGGAACTCGACCGGCGGACGCGCGAGCAGCGGCGCGAGCGCCTGCGGTCGTCGGGTCGCCGCTACTTCACCGAGCTCCTCTTCGCGGTCGAGGCGGAGGACCGCCTCGTCGGCGAGGTCCAGGCGCGCTTCGACGGGAACCTGATGCCCCCGGGCGTCTTCGAGATCGGCATCGAGATCTGGGAGGAGTCCGACCGGGGCCGGGGACTCGGGTCCGCGGCGCTCGCCGCGCTCCTCGAGCACCTGTTCACGTCCGAGGGCGCGGAGCGCGTGCAGGGCTCGACCGACCTCGACAACGCGGCGATGCGGCGGACGTTCGAGTCGCTCGGGTTCGCGTTCGAGGGGATCCTGCGCGGCTTCATGCCCGCCGACGACGGCAGGCACGACTACGCGTCGTACGCGATCACGCGGACGGACCGCGAGGGACGGACCTAGCGCGACTTCCGCGGACCCGACCGGAGCGCCGCGATCCGCGCGGCGAGGTGCGGGGAGAAGTGGCCCGCGTAGCGCTCCTGGATCGCGGGGATCCGCCAGTCCGACCCGGTGACCGTCCCGCGGCAGTCCGCCGCGCCGCACCGGCACTCGACCTCGAGGCGCCAGTCCTCGTCGCACTCCGTCGTCGCGTAGTCGTACGTGAGCTCCTCGCCCGCGGCGATGTCGCGCAGGGCGACGTTCGACCGGTCGGGCGTGACGCCGGTGTTCGCGTCGCAGCTGTGGTTCATGAACCACTCGTCGCTCGGATGGTCGAAGTCGAACGGCGCGAGGAGGAAGTTGTCGTCGAGGTAGTAGCAGTGGTTCTGCCGCTCCTGCGGCAGGGCGAGGAATTCGTCGCGGGTGAGCACCCGGCCGGCGTCGCGGCCCACGACCTCGCCGGCGGCGATCGGTTCGGTGGCGAACAGGCCCCAGCCGCCGATCGGGCTGCGGCGTCGTTCGACCTTCGGGGAGACGTACGCTCGATCGGGTCCGTACGTCTCCGCGAGGGCTGCCTTGCGCTTGGCGGTCATCCGTTCGCTCACCTACCCTTCCCGTGTCCGGCAAACGGGACGCACGATACAGGTTCGGGAGGGAGGCGCACGTGGAGGGGTGGATCGTCCTCGGGGTCGTCCTCGTCCTGCTCGGCGTGATCGTCCTGGCCTACAACGGTCTCGTCGCCGGCCGGCAGCGCGTCCGCGACGCCTGGGCGAACGTCGACACGGAGCTCCGACGCCGCTTCGACCTCATCCCGAACCTCGTCGAGACCGTGCGCGGCTACGCCGGCCACGAGCGCGAGGTCCTCGAGAACGTGACGAAGGCGCGGTCGGCGGCCGCCGCCGCGACCGGTTCGCCGGCCGCGGCGGCGGCCGCCGAGGGCCCGCTCGTCGCGGCCCTCCGACAGCTCTTCGCGGTCGCCGAGGCCTACCCGGACCTGAAGGCCAACCAGAACTTCCTCGCGCTGCAGACCGAGCTCGCCGGGACCGAGGACCGCCTCGCCCGCGTCCGCGGCGCGTACAACGCCGCCGTGCGGGACTTCAACCTCCGCGTCCAGCAGTTCCCCTCGGCGCTCATCGCGTCCGCCTTCGGCTTCCGCGAGGAGGCCTACTTCGAGGTCGAGGAGTCGATCCGCGAGGCGGGCGCGCCGAAGGTCGACTTCTCGCGGGGATCCGAGCCCGGCCCGAGCGGGCCGACGGGGCCGACGGCCTAGGCGGGTTCGACGAGCGGCCGACGGCGCACGTCGGTCGTGAGCAGGGTCCACCCGATCGCCCAACCGAGCGCGATCGCGCCCATCGCGACGGCCGCGGTCGGGACCCCGAAGCGGTCGGCGAGGACGCCGGTGAGCACGCTCGAGGTCCCGAACGTGAGCGTGACGAGCATCCCGTCGAAGGCGAACACCCGTCCGCGGATCCGGTCGGGGACGATCCGCTGGAGCCCGTACGACGAGAGCGTCCACGTCGCGCCGCCGCCCGTGTGCGCGAGGACGACGGCCGGCACGGCGAGGAGGAGGCCCGGCGCGAAGCCGAGCCCGAGGTAGCCGAGGCCGAACACCGCCAGGGCGATGCTGATCGTCCGGAAGAGCCACTGCTCCGACGGCCCGATCGCCGCGCGGCCGACGAACGGACCGACGAGCGCGCCGACGCCGCGTGCGGCCATGAGGAGCCCGATGCCGACCTCGCCGGTGCCGAAGCGCTCCGCGAGGAGCGGGATGAGGACGAGGACGCCGCCCGCGATGCCCCAGCCGAACTTCACCGCGATGAGCGCGAGGACCCGGTGGTCGCGGCGGGCGTAGCGCACCGTCTCGACGGTCGCCTCGCGGACGCCCGCGTGCTCGCCGCGCTCGAGGGTGAGCGGGCGCGTGATGCCGCGGAGCAGGAGCGCCGAGCCGCCGAACGAGAGCGCGTCGATCGCGATCGCCGCGTCGCGCCCGACGGTGGCCGTGACGACGCCGCCGACCGCCGCGCCGACCGCGAGCATCGTTCCCCACAGCGAACCCGAGAGCGCGTTCGCGACGCCGAGGTCCTCGGGCTCGACGACGTTCGGCAGTGCCGCGGCCGACGCCGGCTCGAAGAGCGCGGCGAGCGTCGCGACGGCGGCGAGGAGCGGGTACGCGATCCAGAGCGTCTCGGGCGTGCGGACGAACAGGAAGCCGAGGACGAGCACCATGCGTCCCACGTCGGCCGCGACCATGAGGGCCCTTCGATCGAGCCGGTCCGCGAGCGCGCCCGCCGCGGGCGACAGGAGGAAGTACGTGAGGTCCTGCGCGGCGAGGATCCCCGAGACCGCGAGCGGGGAATCGGAGAGGTCGAGCACGAGCGAGAAGAGCGCGACGACGAGGAACCAGTCGCCGCCGAGCGAGACGACCGACGCGAGGTAGAGCCTCCGGAAGTCCCGGTTGCGCCGCAGGAGCGACCAGGCCGCTCGGAGGCCGCCGGGCGTGGGCGCGGGTTCGGCGGAGGACACGGTGATTTGCCACACTACAGACCTCTCGGAGGAGGCGCGTTGCTCGAACGGTTCACGTGGTTCCTGCAGGCCGCGTTCCGGTGGCGGAACGGCGACCAGGTCGTCTACGTCGACCCCTGGCAGGTGGACGACCGCGTGCCGGCGGACCTCGTGTTCGTGACGCACGCGCACTTCGACCACTTCCGGCCGCAGGAGATCGCCGCGATCCGCGGACCGCACACGCTCGTGGTGGCGCCCCGGGACGTCGCCGCCGAACTGCCGGGGCCGGTGCGCGCGGTCGCGCCGGGCGACGCGTTCGAGGTGGACGGCGTGTCCGTCGAGGTCGTCCCCGCCTACAACGTCGCCCCCGATCGTCTGCGCCACCACCCGAAGGGCAACGGCTGGGTTGGCTACGTGCTCGCGTCCGGCGGGACCTCCTGGTACCACGCGGGCGACACCGACCGCCTTCCGGTACTCGACGGGGTGCGCGCGGACGCCGCCTTCGTCCCGATCGGCGGGACGTACACGATGGACGCGCGCGAGGCCGCGGGACTCGTGCGGGCGATCGCGCCGACCGTCGCGGTCCCGATGCACTACGGCTTCGTCGTCGGCTCGCCCGGCGACGCGGAGGTCTTCCGGCGCGAGGCGTCGCCCGTGCCGGTGCAGGTGCTCGAGCCGGTCGTCCCGTTCGGCTCGATCGGCGACGACGAGGAGGACTGACGACGTGACGCTCGGCTACGACCGCTCCCTGTACATCCTCGCGTTCGACCACCGAGGGTCGTTCGTGAAGAAGTTCTTCGGCATCGCGGGCGCGCCGAGCCCGGCGGAGGCGGAACGGATCGCCGACGCGAAGCAGGTCATCTACGAGGGCGTCCGGCGCGCGCTCGCGGCAGGCGCGCCGCGCGAGGCGGCGGGCGTGCTCGTCGACGAGCAGTTCGGCGCCGGCGTCGCCCGCGCGGCGCACGCCGACGGCATCGCGCTCGCGATGCCCGTGGAGCGCAGCGGTCAGGACGAGTTCGACTTCGAGTACGGCGAGGCGTTTGGCGAGCACATCGAAGCCTTCGACCCCGCGTTCTCGAAGGTCCTCGTGCGCTGGAACCCCGAGGGCGACGCCGAGATGAACGCCCGGCAGGGCGAGCGGCTGCGTCGCCTCGGCGAGTGGCTCCACGCGCACGATCGGAAGTACCTCTTCGAGCTCCTCGTGCCCGCCGAGGCGGCGCAGCTCGGGTCGGTCGGCGGCGACGCCGGTCGCTACGACCGCGAGGTGCGCCCGCGCCTCATGCGCGAGGCGATCGCGGAGCTCCAGGGGATCGGCGTCGAGCCCGACATCTGGAAGATCGAGGGCGTCGACGACCGCGCGGACTGCGAGGCGATCTCCGCGCAGGCGCGCGGCGGCGGTCGCGACGGCGTGGCCTGCGTCGTCCTCGGCCGCGGCGCCGACGACGCGGCGGTCGACCACTGGCTGCGCACCGGCAGCGGTGTGCCCGGCTACCGCGGGTTCGCGATCGGTCGCTCGATCTGGTGGGGTCCGCTCGAGGCCTACGTCGCCGGGACCTCCGACGTCGACGCGACGGCGGAGGCGATCGGCCGGAACTACCGGCGCTTCATCGACGTCTACGAAGGGAAGTGAGGGGGACCGTGGCGGTCATCAAGACGATCGACCTCGTCGGCGTGTCCGACAAGGGTTGGGACGAGGCGGCGAAGCAGGCGCTCGCGGAGGCGGCGCAGACGATCCGCGGCATCGAGACGATGGACGTGCTCGGCACGAGCGCCGTCGTGCGCGACGGGCGGATCGCGGAGTTCCACACGCAGATCCGCATCAGCTTCCGGATCGAGCGCTAGGCGGTGCCCGCATCGGTCGTCGTCGGCACCCAGTGGGGTGACGAGGGGAAGGGCAAGGCGACCGACCTCCTCGCCGAGAGCGTCGACCTCGTCGTCCGCTACCAGGGCGGCAACAACGCCGGGCACACGATCATCGCCGAGGGCCACGAGCTGAAGCTCCAGCTCGTCCCGTCGGGCATCCTCTACCCGCACCTCACGTCGGTGATCGCCGACGGCGTCGTCGTCGACCCCGGCGTGCTCCTGCGCGAGCTCGACGGCCTGGCCGAGCTCGGGGTCGACACCTCGCGGCTCGTCGTCTCGGGCAACTGCCACCTGATCATGCCGTACCACCTCGAGATGGAGAAGGTGACCGAGCGCTTCCTCGGTCGCAACGCCCTCGGCACGACGAAGCGTGGGATCGGTCCCGCCTACGCCGACAAGGCCGCGCGGATCGGCATCCGCGTCCAGGACCTCTTCGATCCCGGGATCCTGCGGCAGAAGCTCGATCTCGTGCTCCGCGAACGCAACCTCGTGCTCTCCCGCGTGTACGGGCGCCTGCCGCTGTCGGCCGAGGCGATCGCCGAGGACTACCTCCGGTTCGCCGAGCGCCTGCGGCCGATGGTCGCCGACACCTCGCTCCTCATCTACCGGACGCTCCGCGAGGGCAGGAACGTCCTCCTCGAGGGCGCCCAGGGGACGATGCTCGACCTCGACCACGGCACGTATCCGTTCGTCACGTCGTCGAACCCGGTGAGCGGGATGGCGCTCGCCTCCGCCGGCATCGGCCCGCGCGAGGTCGAGCGCGTCATCGGCATCACGAAGGCCTACGTCACCCGCGTCGGCGCGGGGCCGTTCCCGACCGAGGACGCCGGCGCCGACGGCGAGCGTCTCGGCGAGCGCGGCCACGAGTTCGGCACCGTCACCGGCCGCAAGCGTCGCTGCGGCTGGTTCGACGCGGTGATCCTGCGCTACGCCGCGCGCCTGAACGGGCTCACGGAACTCTTCGTCACGAAGCTCGACGTGCTCTCGGGGTTCCCGGAGATCCCGGTCGCGGTCGCGTACGAGGCCGACGGCGAGCGCTTCGAGGACGTGCCGCCGAACCAGACGCTCTTCCACCGAGCCCGGCCCGTCTACGAGCGGATGCCCGGCTGGGAGGAGGACCTCGGCGGCGTCCGGTCGCTCGCCGACCTGCCGCGTGCCGCCCGCGCCTACCTCGAGCGCCTCGAGGAGCTCGGCGGGGTGCCGGTCGGCGTCGTCTCGGTCGGCCCCGCCCGCGAGCAGAGCCTCCCGGCCCGCTGAGCCTCCCCGTCCCTCGGTTTGACCTCCTGCGCAACCCCGCGTAGCGTCCGCGCGTCCGTTCCGAAGAGGGGGAGAGCATGCGCAGGCGAGTCCTCACCGCCGCGATGGCCGCCGCCCTGGCGACGACGTTGGCGACATCGGCGTCGGCGGCCGGGTGGAGGCCGTCGCGCGAGGCGCGGTTCGAATGGGTCCAGCGGTACACGCAGTGGCTGTTCGGCGACCCGGAGAGCTCGCTCCTCACGGAGACCTGCGGCGAGGTGCGCGATGGCGCCTTCTTCCTCGTTCCGCCGTCCGCCCCGGACCAGGTGTTCGACTGCCTCGTCCCGGCGGGCCTGCCGATCGTCTACACGCACGCCGTGCGGTTCGAATGGGACGACGACGACCCGAACAGCCGGAAGCTCGTCCACAACGCGCGGACGCGGTTCCGGCCGGGTGATCCGTCGGTGACCCTCGACGGCCGGGAGGTCGACCAGATCCTCGTGCGGCCCGCCGCCTTCGACGTGGAGGCCGCGGTGGGGAGCCTCTTCGACGTCGGCTTCCGCGGGATCGACGTCGGAACGGTCCGGGTGGCCGTGTCCGGTCTGTTCACGTTCCTGGGACCGCTCGCCCGAGGGGAGCACGTCATCACGTCCTACGTCGACTTCACGTCGGTCGGCGGACCGGTCTTCGACGCGACGTACCACCTCGAGGTGTACGGCCTCTCGTAGGGGTCACCCGTGCTCGGGTAGCATTCCCCTCCGTCCCGCGCTCGCGGAAGGAGGTCGGACGTGGCAGGAACCCCGCTCGTCGGCGTGCTCGTGGCGTCCGCGTCCGAGCGCCCGCTCATGCTCCAGGCGACGGCGATCCTCGAGAAGCTCGGCGTGCCGCACGAGCTGCGGATCATGTCGTCGTCACGGAACCCCGACCTCGTCGACGAGTACGCGCGCACCGCGTTCGAGCGCGGCGTGAAGACGATCATCTGCACGACCGGGATCTCCGGGCACCTCGCCGCCGCGGTCGCCGCCCGCACCGTGCTCCCCGTGATCGGCGTGCCGATCGCCTCCGACCAGATGAGCGGCGAGCAGGCCCTCTTCGTCACCGCGCAGATGCCGAGCGGCGTGCCGGTCGCGACGGTCGGCAGCGACGCCGCCGTGAACGCCGCGGTGCTCGCCGCGGAGATCGTCGGCGTCGGCGACCCCGACCTCCAGTCGCGCCTGTGGCGCTTCAAGGACGACCTGGCGGAGGGCCCGCGCCTGTGATCCCGCGCTACACGCTGCCCGAGATGGGGGCGGTGTGGGACGACCGGAGCCGGCTCGGTCGCTGGCTCGAGATCGAGATCCTCGTCGCGGAGGCGTGGGCGGAACTCGGCGCCATCCCCGAGGCGGATGCCCGGGCGATCCGCGAACGCGCGTCCTTCGACCCCGAGCGCGTCCGCGAGGTCGAGCGACGCACCCGCCACGACCTCGCGGCCTTCGTCGACGTCGTCGCGGACTCCGTCGGCGAGGCTGGCCGCTGGGTCCACCACGGGCTCACGTCCTCCGACGTGCTCGACACGGCGCTCGCGCTCCAGCTGCGCGACGCGGCCGACATCCTCCTCGCGCGGCTCGGCGGTCTCGTCCAGGTCGTCCGCGACCTCGCGCTCGCGCACCGCGACACGGTGATGGTCGGTCGCACCCACGGCGTCCACGCCGAGCCGACGACGTTCGGCCACAAGCTCGCGCTCCGCGCGTTCGAGCTCGACCGCGACCGCGACCGCCTCGCGCGGGCGCGCGAGGTGGGCGCGGTCGGCGCGATCTCCGGCGCCGTCGGGACCTACGCGACGGTCGACCCCCGCATCGAGGAGCGCGTCTGCGCGCGGCTCGGGCTGCGACCCGCGGAGGCCTCGAGCCAGGTCGTCCCGCGCGACCGCCACGCGGAGTTCGTCGCCGCGCTCGCACTCTGCGCGACGACGCTCGACGCGATCGCGACGGAGCTCCGCCACCTCGCACGCACCGAGGTGCGCGAGGTGCAGGAACCGTTCGCCGAGGGTCAGAAGGGGTCCTCCGCGATGCCGCACAAGCGGAACCCCGTGCGCTGCGAACGCGTCTGCGGGCTCGCGCGCGTCGTCCGCGGCCACCTCCAGGTCGCCCTCGAGGACGCCGTCCTCTGGCACGAGCGCGACCTCTCGCACTCCTCGGCCGAGCGGGTGATCCTCCCCGACGCGACGTGCGCGCTCGACTTCATGCTCGCCGAGATGACCGACGTCCTCGCGGGCCTGCGCGTGTTCCCCGACCGGATGCGGGCGAACCTCGACGCGGGCGGCGGGCTCGCGTTCTCGCAGCGGGTCCTCCTCGCGCTCGTCGAGCACGGATGGCCGCGGGACCGCGCCTACGCGTCGGTCCAGCGCGCGGCCGCCGCCGCGTGGGACGAGGACGCGTCGTTCCGCGAACGCCTCGGCGCCGACCCGGAGGTCGCGGCCGCGCTCGGCGACGACCTCGCGGCGTGCTTCGACCCCGCGGGGTCGCTCCGCCACCTCGGCGTCGTCTTCGACCGCCTCGAGAAGCTCGAGGCCTGACGGGTCAGAAGCGCTGGTGTTCCTTCGGCACGACGGTGGTGCCGATCGCGCGGCACGTGAGCACCGGCTCCGCGAGGAACTCCGCCGCCGACGCCGACACGTCCGGCCGCGCGCCGCCGACCTTCCAGATCTCGAACTCGCAGCGACGCGAGGAGTTCCCGACCGCGACGATCTTCCCGCGCGCCTCGATCCAGTCGCCGGCGTAGAGCGGCGAGAGGAACTCGACGGTCTCGTACGCGCGGAAGAGCCCCTCGTCGCCGTCCTGACGCATCGCGAGTTCCGTGATGAGGTCCCCGACGATCTCGAGCTGCTTCGCGCCGGCGACGAGGCCGCCGCCGTAGTGCGCGTGCTCGGCGCCGAGGCGCATCCGGATGAATGCGGTGGGCAGTTCGCTCATCGTCGTGCCTCCGGTGGGTTGGGTGCCGCCACGACCTTCCCGTGCTTCACGCCCCGCGCGGGGACCCGCGCGAGCGCGCCGTCCTTCGTGCGGACGAGGAACGTGTCCGCGCCGCGGTCGAAGGACTCGAGCACGCCGACGACCTCCGAGCGGAAGCCGTTCGGCAGCTCGTACTGGAAGGTGACGCGCCTACCGACGTCGTCGGGCGTCACGAGGTTGGACATGCGCGGAGGATACCCCTAGCGCGGGAGCGCCCGCAGGCGAGCGCCGTCCTCGAGGAGCGCGACGAGGTCGGTGAGCGCCCGGCCCGCGTCGGCCCCGTCGAGGACGCGGTGGTCGAACGTGAGGGAGAGCGTGCAGGCGGGGCGCGCCTCGACCCGTCCGTCGACGACGAGCGCGCGCGGCTCGATGACGCCGAGGGCGATCGTGACGGCGTTCGGGGGATTGAGGATCGGCGTCCCGGCCTCCGAGCCGTACGACCCCGTGTTGCTCACGCTGATCGTCGCGCGCCCCGTGGTGGGGGAGCCGGCGCGCGCGGCCTCGGCCACCCGGGCGATCTCCGCGGCGAGGTCCGCGAGGCCGCGCGCGCCGGCGTCGGCGACGACCGGGACGACGAGGCCGCGGTCGGTGGCGGTCGCGATGCCGACGTGGACGGCGGCGTGGAGGATCACGCGGTCCTCGGCCCACGTCGCGTTGAGGAGCGGGTGCCCGGCGCAGGTCTCCGCGAGGGCGCGGACGACGATCGGCAGGGGGGAGAGCCCGAGCTCGGCGCGGACCGCCTCGAGCGCCGTGCAGTCGACGGTCCGGAACGTCGTCACCTGCGGTACGGCGGCCGCGCGCGAGAGCGCGGCGACGATCGCCCGTCGGGTCGCCGAGACCGGGACCTCGCGGTCGCCCGCTCCGGCCGCCGCGCCGCCGCCGCCCCGGCCGCCCGCGGTCCGTTCGACGTCCTCGCGGGTCACGCGCCCGCCCGGTCCGGTCCCCGCGACCGACGCGAGGTCCACGCCGAGTTCCTTCGCGCGGCTGCGCACGGCGGGCGACGCGCTCGCGCCGCCGCCCGCGCCCGCGCCCGACGTCGCGACGGCCGCTCCCGACCCCTCGACCTCGAACGTCACGAACGGTTCCCCGACCCGGACGACGTCGCCGGCCGCGGCGTGGAGACGCGTCACGGTGCCGGCGTGCGGGGAGGGGATCTCGACGGTCGCCTTCGCGGTCTCGACCTCGACGAGCGGCTGGTTCAGCGCGACCCGGTCGCCCTCGGCGACGAGCCACGCGGAGACGGTTGCCTCCTCGAGGCCCTCGCCGAGGTCGGGCAGCAGGAACGTGCGCGCGCCCATCAGTACGCCACCGTCCGCCGCACCGCGTCGGCGATGCGCGCGACGCTCGGGAGGTACGACTGCTCGAGCGAGGCGGGCGGGTACGGGACGTCCCAGCCGGTCACCCGTTCCACGGGCGCCTCGAGCCGGTCGAAAGCGAGCTCCATGATCCGCGCGGCCAGCTCGGCGCCCATCCCGAGGGTCCGCGGCGCCTCGTGGACGACGACCGCGCGGCCGGTCGCGCGGACCGCGTCGCGGATCGCGTCGAGGTCGAGCGGCGCGAGCGAACGCAGGTCGAGCACCGTGCACGCGACGCCCTCGCTCGCGAGGAGGTCGGCGGCCTCGAGGCAGCGCGCGACCATCGCGCCGTAGGCGATGAGGACGCACGCGTCGCCGTCGCGGAGCGTCCGCGCGACGCCGATGCCGGGGCCGTCGGCGCGGAGCTCGCCGTCCTCCTTCGTCCAGTAGCGGGACTTCGGTTCGAGGACGACGACCGGATCGGGGTCCGCGATCGCGCGCGACAGGAGCGTGTACGCGTCGAGGGGCGTGGAGGGCGCGACGACCTTCAGTCCGGCCGTGTGCACGTAGTACGTCTCGGGGCTCTCGCCGTGGTGCTCCTTCCCGCGGATGCCGCCGAACGACGGGATCCGGATCACGATCGGCATCGGGACGCGGCCGCGGGTGCGCATCCGGTACTTCGCGACGTGGCTGATCACCTGATCGAGCGCGGGGTACGAGAAGCCGTCGAACTGCATCTCCGCGATCGGCCTCCATCCGGCCATCGCGAGCCCGACGCAGACGCCGGCGATGCCCGCTTCGGCGATCGGCGTGTTGAACACCCGCTCGCGGCCGAACGCCGCCTGGAGACCGTCGGTCACGCGGAACACGCCGCCGAGCTCGCCGACGTCCTCGCCGAACACGAGCGTCCGCGGGTCGCCGGCGAGCGCGTCGCGGAGCGCGGCGTTCAGGGCCGCGACCATCGTCACCTCAGCCATCGCGGAGCCCCTCCTCGCGTTGGCGCAGGAACGCCTCCGGCGGCGACGAGAAGACGTGGTCGAACACCTCGGCGACCGGCGGCGTCCCGAGCGCGACGGTGCGCTCGCGGATGTCCGCGACCCACGCGTCGGCCGCCGCCTCCGCGTCCGCGACCCACGCGTCGTCGATGCGACCGGTGGCCTCGAGGAACGCCCGGTACCGGGGGATCGGGTCGAGCGCGCGGTGCGGGGCGACCTCCTCGGGGGTCCGGTACCGCGTCTCGTCGTCGGCGGTGCTGTGCGGCCCGAGGCGGTACGTGACCGCCTCGATGAGGGTCGGGCCCTCGCCCGCGCGCGCCCGCGCGACGGCGTCGCGGGTCGCCCGGTACACGGCGAGGACGTCGTTGCCGTCGACGCGGACCCCGGGGAACCCGTAGCCGGCCGCGCGCGCGGCGATCGGCGCGGCGGTCTGCTCGGCGAGCGGGACCGAGATCGCCCACCCGTTGTTCTGGCAGAAGAGGATCGCCGGCGCGCGGAAGACCGCGGCCATGTTCGCCGCCTCGTGGAAGTCGCCCTCCGACGCGCTCCCGTCGCCGAAGTAGCCGAGCGCGACGCGGTCGCCCCCGTCGAGCCGCGCGCCCATCGCCCAGCCGACCGCGTGGACGATCTGCGTCGCGACGGGCACGCAGATCGGCGCGAAGCCGTGCGCGTTCGGGTCGTACGGGCCGCCGTGCCAGGTCCCGCGGTGGTACTCGAGGTACGCGACGACGTCGACGCCGCGCACGACCGCGGCCGCGAGTTCCCGGAACGTGGGGAACGCCATGTCGCCGGCGCCGAGCGCGAACGCGCTGCCGACCTGCGCGGCCTCCTGGCCCTCGAAGGGCGGGTAGACGGTGAGCTCGCCCTGGCGCTGGAGGGCCCAGCACTCGCGGTCGAGGCGCCGACACGCGAGCATGAGTCGCAGCAGTTCGCGGAGGTCGTCGTCGCCGAGGCCGACGTCGGGGTCGCCCGCGGGCGTGCCGTCCGGCGCGATCACCTGGAGCATCTCGGACTCGGCGGGCATGGCGGGATCCCCCGGGACGGTGGGTCGGGCGGAGTGTATAACCTCGCCCCGTGATCCCCTCCGCCGAACTCCGCCTCTACCAGCCGCTCCACGCGTTCCCCGCCGAGGAGCGGGAGTCGTGGGAGCGCTGGCTCGTCGCGGGCGGCCACCTCGCGGCGCGGACGTACCGCGACCTCCCGACCGGGCCGGGACTCGGCATCGTCGCGGGCTCGGGCGACGGCGCGCGCGTCCTCCTGGAGGACGGCACGATGTTCGTCTCGCCGGACCGCACGCGGATGCAGGTGCTCGCGGGGATGCTCGCGACGCGCGAGGACGACGACTTCGGTCGCCGGGTGGTGTCGGCGGCGCAGGCGCGCCGCGCGAAGCGCGAACTCCGGCGCCTGCGCCGCCGACACCCCGGACGCACGCCCTCGGTGATGACGAGCCCGTGGTCGGTGCCCGCGCGCTGGTTCCTGCTCTTCGACGACGACGAGCGACGGCTCGCCTCGACGCCCCGCCTGTCGCTCACGTACCGGACGACGGCGCGGCGCGCGCTCGGCCGCCTCGAGTCCACGATCCCGATCCTGCGGGGCTCGCACCTGCCGGAGGCCGCGGAGCGGCTCATCGACCTCTACCGCTGGATCGGCAACGTCCACCCGCGCTCGGTCGTGCGCCTCGACTACGGCGGGCTCTGCGACCTGCTCCGCTGGGACGAGCTCGACGACGACCACGGCGCGGCCGACGTCCGGGACGCCATCGAGGAACTCTCCGTGGGGCGCTTCGCGGCCTCGGGCGAGATCTACCGCTCCGTCGAGGCCCGCCACGCGGACCTGCGCGGGCGCGTCTCCCTGAACTGACCGGCGTCGCCGGTCGGGGACGTGGCCAGGGGCAGATTCGAACTGCCGACACCGCGGTTTTCAGCCGCGTGCTCTGCCAACTGAGCTACCTGGCCGTGCAGCACGCCCCCGGAGGGGCGTGCTCCTGCGCGGGTGACGGGCTTCGATCCCGCGATCTCCGCCTTGACAGGGCGGTGAGGACTCCGGACTCCTCCACACCCGCGTATTCGGTTCGTGGTGCGTCGTGCGACCTGCTCGGTGCGTGGTGCTCGGTGCGTCGTGCGTGCCCCCAACGGGATTCGGACCCGTGTCTCCGCCTTGAAAGGGCGACATCCTAGGCCGCTAGACGATGGGGGCCCGGTCGAACCGAGCCGCCCCCGAGGGGCAGCGGGGCGAGTATAGCCGAGCGCCTTCGACCCTCCGGGCTCGCGACCCGCCCGCGGGAGCCCCGTAGTACCCTCGCGCCCGCGGGACGGCTCCCGTCCCGCGGGCGAGGGGAGATGCGGTGGCGCGGAACCTGCAGGCGTGGATCGACGGCGCGTGGTGCGACGCCGCGGACGGCGCGAGCATCGAGGTCTTCAACCCGGCGACCGGCGAGGTCATCGCGACGGTCCCCGCGTGCGACGCGCGCGACGTCGACCGCGCGGTGGCGGCCGCCCGCCGTGCTTTCGACGCCGGGACCTGGTGGCCGCGGACCTCCGCCCGCGAGCGCGGCCGGATCCTCCTGCGCGCCGCCGAGATCGTCCGCCGCGAGCACGCCCGCCTCGCCGAGCTCGAGTCCACCGACTGCGGCAAGCCGATCGGCGAGGCGCGCGACGACATCGCCGAGGTCGCCTTCATGTTCGAGTACTACGGCGGCTGGGCGACGAAGCTCCACGGCGAGATCCCCCCGGTCGGCCCCGACGCGCTCTCGCTCGTCGTGAAGGAACCGATGGGCGTCGCGGTCGGCATCACGCCGTGGAACTACCCGATGATGATGGCCGTCCAGAAGATCGCGCCGGCGCTCGCCGCCGGGTGCACGTTCATCCTGAAGCCTCCTGAGCAGACGCCGCTCACCGCGCTCGAGCTCCCGGCGATCCTCGAGGAGGCCGGGCTGCCCGCCGGGGTCTTCCAGGTCGTCACCGGGCTCGGCGAGACGGCCGGCGCGGCGCTCGTCGCGGACCCGCGCGTCGACAAGATCGCGTTCACCGGCTCGCGCGAGGTCGGTCGCATCATCATGCGCTCGGGCGCCGACACGCTGAAGCGCGTCACGCTCGAGCTCGGGGGCAAGTCGCCGAACATCGTCTACGCGGACGCGGACTTCGAGGCCGCGATGGACGGTTCCGCGAACGGCATCTTCTGGAACCAGGGCGAGATCTGCTCGGCCGGGTCCCGGGTCTTCATCCAGCGCGACATCTACGACGACGCGCTCGACGCCCTCGTCACGCGGGCGCGCGCCGTGCGGCTCGGGGAGGGGACCACGGAGGGCGTCACGATGGGGCCGCTCGTCTCCCGGGAACAGCAGGAGCGCGTCGAGCGCTACATCGAGGTCGGGCGCTCGGAGGCCCGCCTCGCGGTGATCGGCGACCGACCGGCCGATCCGCGCCTCGCGGGCGGCTACTTCGTCCCCCCGACGATCTTCGCCGACGCCACGAACGACGCGAGGATCGCCCGCGAGGAGATCTTCGGCCCCGTCATGACGGTGATCCCGTTCCGCGACGTCGAGGAGGTCGTGCGCCTGTCGAACGACAACGAGTACGGCCTCGCGGCCGCCGTCTGGTCGCGCGACATCACGAATGCGCTGAACACCGCGCGGGCGCTGCGGGCGGGCATCGTCTGGGTGAACGACACGCAGCCCGCGCCGACCGAGGCCCCGTGGGGCGGCTACAAGCAGTCGGGCATCGGCCGCGAGCTCGGCGCGCACGGCGTCGAGGACTACCTCGAGGCCAAGCACATCTATATCAACCTCGCGGAGTAGCGGTGGCGGGCGGTCGCGTCGAGCTCGTCGACCTCGAGAAGCGCTACGACGATGTCGTCGCGGTCGCGGGCATCGGCCTCGACGTCGCGCCGGGGGAGTTCTTCTCGCTCCTCGGCCCCTCCGGGTGCGGGAAGACGACGACCCTGCGGATGATCGCGGGGTTCGAGCGACCCGACGCGGGGAGCATCCTCCTCGACGGCACCGACGTCGCCGGCACGCCCCCGCACCTGCGCGACGTGAACACCGTCTTCCAGAGCTACGCGCTCTTCCCGCATCTCACCGTCGCGGAGAACGTCGGCTTCGGCCTGCGCTACCAGGGGGTGAGCGGCGACGAGGAGCGGCGCCGGGTCGGCGACGCCCTCGCGCTCGTGCGCCTCGAGGGGAAGGAGGACCGCCGCCCGAACCAGCTGTCCGGCGGCCAGCAGCAGCGGGTCGCGCTCGCACGGGCCCTCGTCCTCGGCCCGAAGGTGCTCCTGCTCGACGAGCCGCTCGGCGCGCTCGACGCCCGGCTGCGGAAGACCCTCCAGGTGGAGCTGAAGGCCCTCCAGGAGACCGTCGGGATCACCTTCATCTACGTGACGCACGACCAGGAAGAAGCCCTGACGATGTCGGACCGGATCGTGATCATGAACCGGGGCTCAGTGGTGCAGGTCGGCAGTCCGGTAGAGCTCTACGAAAAGCCAAAAACTGTCTTCGCGGCGAG